>JBAVMD010000815.1:0-13763 GCA_049689695.1 Chitinophagaceae bacterium
GTTCCTGGTAGCTGTAATAAGTGGGCGTACCAAAATTGTGCACCCGTACCGACCTGCCATTGGGGTATTTGCTTTTGTACAATTGCAGGAATTGCGACGGAATGGTTTCATCATCCGCTACATTAAATCCGAAGGTGGTAGACCCGCCAAAAAAGAAAATATCAATGGTATCTTTTGAAGAAGGATTGATAAATGATTCAGGAATGCTTTTGCGCTGCAGGCCGGCGACGTTCACATATTTCCCGGTATAGTCGATGTTCCTGAATTCTATCCAGGGCTCGTATTCGAACTTATTGCTGGCATTGGTTTCTTCCGCTATCTGTTTGTTTACCGCTTCTGAAGCATCCGGGCGTGCCAGCTTTTGATTATCTGTATTTACTGAGCTGCGTTTGCCTTTCACCATCTGCTTTACCATTTTCATGGTTTCGATAGTAGCCAGCTTTTCGCTGCTGTGCCTGTGGAATAAATAAATGCTCAGGATGATCTCCACCAGTAAAAACAATAGCAGCAAAACAATCAGCGAATAAACCAGGTTTTTTAAAGCGGACCGCCGGGGTTTGTGTTCCATCAAAGCCGTTTGTGATGAATCGTAAAAATATATTAAAAAAGCCATCCCCGGTAGTGGGACAGCTTTTGCATTTCACGACTAAACCAGCGATCGTTTTATCCTTTCAGCTTGCTTAAAAGTACAGGCTCCAGGGGATTTGAAATATCATAGAAGCAAATGCCTTTGCTAATAAAAGCTATCAGCACATCACCGTATGGTATTACATCGTAATAGGTTTCGTCTTTGATCTCCTTTTTCTTTATCACATTATAACCCCCGGTCAATTCAAAAACGGTCAATCCATTCACCCCTTCACATACATATAATCCCTTTTGTTTTATACCAAGCCCGTATGGGGATTTCATCAGCTCTGTTCTCACCAGCCTGGGAGTTTTCAGATTTTTTATATCATATATGTTCAGCACGTTGCTGGTGCTTGCACCGCAACTGGTACCAAAGTTCCTGAGAGTAACATAAGAAGCTGTGTCGTTCGATACTACCGGATCGCATGCACGTATATGGGTAACTTCTCCTTCTTTTACGGGAAGAGCAGGATTGGCAAGAGAAAAAATGTACATGCCTACAGCTGATCCCAGGAACAATTTATCCTTATACGGAAAAATAGTTTCAATAGCAATTCCTGCGTTCACAGTGTTTTTCTTTACGGGCTTAGTTGGATCGGTAATGTCAAAGGAAGTGAGCGTGCCATATCCTACTATATAGAGATAATTGCCAACAATAGCAAATCTTGCCAGCGATCCACCGGCCCCTGAACCTGCTGATGGCGATGCGTTGCTCGTATCTGCCTGTTTTTCACAGGAGACGTGTAGCACTGTTGTAAGCAGGAATAAATATATGATGAAGTTTAAGCGTTTCATGGTGCGGTTTTAAGGGTTAATAGTAACAATAAGCGTCTCTTACTTTTGTTTCCAGCTTCCAGCCAATAACATCTCCAAGAAAATACCGTGGGCAAACAAAGTATTTGCCATGCTCAGGTGGTTGAACGTACTGGAAGTCTGGCGCTTCAACATTTGGAAACGCGTGCTTCATCCTTGCAACTTCTTTGGCTTCATCCGGCTTGCTGATGTCGATCGTCACCAGGTCGCTCATATTGTTTGCAATAAGATAATTACCCTTTACAGATATCTCGCTACATCCTCGGATCTGGATATATCCCAGCTTAACGGGATTTTGTCGGTCAGCATAATTGATGATATGCACTCCTGCCAGCTGTTCCACCTGTAAAAGAAGGTTGCCCCATACGTAAATTTTGCCCGATTGAACAATTGGCTGAGGAGGCAGGGACTTGATCTGAACAAGCCCAGCCGAATCGTATATCGGCACATAAGCTTCTTCACGTACAAGGTCTTCCGGAGGTGTAAGGTTGGATTTGCCGGAAAATCCCCAGCATGAAGTAAAAATGATGGCAATGCCAAGTAGCAAACCTGGCAGGAATTGCTTTGTATTTAAGGGTTTCAAAGCGGATAGTTTTCCCGTAGACACAGGGGAAGAACAGAATGTTGCTTTGGGAAATAAATTAATAAGCGGTGGTCATTAAGGTCATTCAGTCATAGGGTCATTAGGTCATTGGTCAACGACCATGAAGTAAAGAACCCGAAACACTAAACCCGAAACTATTCGTCAAGCTTCAACACCGCTAAAAACGCTTCCTGCGGCACTTCCACATTTCCAATCTGGCGCATTCGCTTCTTACCTTCTTTCTGCTTTTCGAGCAGCTTGCGTTTACGGCTGATGTCGCCACCATAACATTTGGCAGTTACATCTTTTCGAAGTGCGCTGATGGTTTCGCGTGAAATGATCTTTGCGCCCACGGCTGCCTGAATTGCAATCTGGAATTGCTGGCGCGGAACCAGTTCTTTCAGCTTCTCACAAAGCTTTCTGCCAAACTCCTGTGAACGGCTGCGATGGATCAATGCGCTTAATGCATCCACCTTATCGCCATTCAACAGAATGTCCATTTTTACGATATCGCTGTCGCGGTAGCCGATAGGATGATAATCGAATGAAGCATAGCCGCGGGTCTGGCTTTTGAGTTTATCGTAGAAGTCGAATACGATCTCGGTCAGTGGCATTTCAAACAGCAGCTCAACCCTTGTTTGGGTAAGGTAGCTCTGGTTTAAAAGTATGCCTCGTTTGCCCAGGCAAAGCGTCATGATATTGCCAATGTATTCAGGCTTACTAATGATCTGTGCCTTAATAAATGGTTCTTCGATCCGCTCCATCTGGGTGGGATCAGGCATTTCAGTGGGATTATTTACGATGCGCTTTTCACCATTCGTAGTGTAGGCGATGAAACTAACGTTCGGTACGGTAGTGATCACCGTTTGGTCGAACTCACGCTCGAGGCGCTCCTGTATGATCTCCATGTGCAGCATGCCCAGGAAGCCGCAACGGAAACCAAATCCCAATGCCTGGGATGTTTCCAGCTCAAAGCTCAGCGAAGCATCGTTCAGCTGCAGCTTATCCATGCAATCACGCAGTTCCTCGAAATCGTCTGTGTTTACAGGGAATATGCCCGCAAATACCATCGGCTTTACATCCTCAAAACCCTGGATCATCTGGGGATTAGGATTTGACGCCACCGTAATGGTATCGCCCACTTTTACTTCTTTGGCATTTTTGATACCGGTAATGATGTAGCCCACGTCGCCGGTTTTCACTTCCGGCTTTGGATCGAGTGCAAGCTTTAAAATGCCCACTTCGTCGGCATCGTATTCAAGATCGGTAGAAACGAATTTTACTTTATCTCCTTTTTTCAGCGTGCCCTGCATGATGCGGTAATACACGATAATGCCGCGGAAACTGTTGAACACACTGTCAAAGATCAGCGCCTGGAGTGGCGCATTCTCATCGCCCTTGGGCGACGGAATTCTTTCTACAATGGCCTCGAGTATCTTGTCCACTCCCATTCCCGTACGTCCGCTGGCCAGCAGGATATCCTCCGGTTTGCAGCCGATGAGCTCAATGATCTGGTCCTGCACCTCTTCTATCATCGCGCCGTCCATATCGATCTTATTGATCACCGGAATGATTTCCAGGTCATTTTCGATGGCTAGGTAAAGATTGGAAATGGTCTGGGCCTGAATGCCCTGCGTGGCATCTACCAGCAGTAATACGCCCTCGCAGGCGGCTAAGGCCCGGCTTACCTCGTAGCTGAAATCCACGTGGCCGGGGGTATCTATCAGGTTGAGCGTATAGCTTTCCCCTTTTTGTTTATAGTCGATCTGGATAGCGTGGCTCTTTATGGTGATGCCTTTTTCCCGCTCCAGGTCCATGTCATCCAGCACCTGGTTCATCATCTGGCGCTCTGTAATGGTCTTGGTAATCTCTAATAAACGGTCTGCCAGGGTACTCTTTCCGTGGTCGATATGGGCAATGATACAAAAGTTACGAATGTGCTTCATGAACGTTTCCTCTCTGAAAATGAGGTGCAAAAGTAATTGATTTTCCCCTATTTTCGCGAATTAAAGCCCCCCTCTGTATGGACCTGAAGAATCAGTTTGAGCAAGCGGTAACAGACAGTAAAGCCCTATCCGATCGCCCGAGCAACGACACGCTTCTGCAATTATATTCCCTATACAAGCAGGCCACCGAAGGCGATGTGAGTGCAGGCCCTCCCGCTAATCCATTCGATTTTGTGGCAAAGGCTAAATACGAAGCCTGGGCTGCACTGAAAGGAAAAACCCAGGATGTTGCCATGAAAGAGTATGTGCAGTTGGTGGAGAAGCTGAAGAATTAGGGAGGTGAGTAGTGAATGGGAAGTCGTGAGTGGGAGTAGGGTCTGAATGTTCTCAAACTCACAACTGACAATTCACAACTCACGTCTTCAACTCTCCTCATAAACCTCTTCAAACATCTTTCCCACCGCTTCATAACTGAATTGGTCATTTGCGGCGGCTGCAATGGCGGCGCGGTTATATCTTTCAGGTTCGTTTAAACAGGTTATCAAAGCCTGCAGAAGCTGCTCTTCATTTCCCGGTTCCGTTAATATTCCATTGCCTTCATGTATTACTTCGGGAATGCCGCCCACCCGGGTGCTGACCACAGGCAATCCGCAGCACAATGATTCCAGTATCACACAAGGCAGGTTCTCGTAACGGCTGAACATTACAAGTGCGGATGCATGCTGCATTTCAACAGCCACTTGCCGGTACGGCACTACTCCTTTCCATTTCACATGATCGTTCAATTGAAGCTGGCTGCACAATTGTTTTAATGCGGGTGTATCCCATCCCAGCATTATGCACTCCCAATCCTGCCGGATGTTTTTCAATGCATGCAATGTCCTCAAAATGCCTTCAACATTTTTTGGATGGTCCATGGTAGAAGCATGAAGGAACCTGGATCGTGAAACAGCGTTTCCATCGTAATAAAAAAAACGCGTGTCGGCTACATTTGGGATGATGTGCATTTTGCGGATGGTAAAAAGCTCCTGTAACCGATCACCTAATTTTTGTGAGACCGTGGTAACTGCTTCGGCGCCTTCAAAAATGGCCTTTACCCATTTGCGATAATAGCTGTTGCGCGTATGATAATTATCAGGGACCTCTTCAGAATAGGCGGAAGAATGTTCTGTAACGAAATAAGGAATGCCGAATTTATTTTTCAGCCATAAGGCCATGCGGCCCGCCTTCATGGGAATATGCACATGTATTAGATCAGGCTTGCCATTTTCTGCGAGATAATCGCGCAGGAACTTCCGGTAATGATAAAAATATTTCCAATTGTAGCGGATCTTATCGAACAGTGGCCTGCCGGATTTCTGATATGGAAAGTAAACTGTGATCTCTGTAAGCTGCCCCGTGATAAGCTTTACTGCTTTTTCTTCCTGCATCTCCACTTCAGGACCATGCTGCGCCAGGTATATAACGGTCACCGGCAGGTATTGACTAACAGCAAGTGCATGCCGTTGGATGAAATCGCCGTTATAAGGGCTCATTTCGTCCGGGTACCAACTTGCCAGCCAAAGAATGTGTTTCATATTGCTCGTGCGGCTATCAGCATGGAATATCCTCCCCACCATTTTACCGCCCTGTCTTTACTGATATTAAATGAAAAATTCCTGATCGTTTTTTTTGTTCGTCCTTTCATGCTATTTGCTGCTTCCAGATCAGAAACGGGTTTCGTATACTGCCAATCCATTACCTGGTAACCCGTATCGTGCAGCATCCACAAAACCATTTCCTTGCTGAAGTAGTGTATATGGCCGGAGTTCTGCCGTTGTTGCATCAACAACTCCGGCTTCAGTATGCTGCGGCAACAAAGATCGAGCGGAATATGGAAAATATAGTGCGTTGCTCTCGAATGCAACCCTTCCAGCATACCGTAATAATCTGGTACATGTTCCAATACATCTATCAGCAGTAAAAGATCAGCCACAACATGTTGTTCCTTTAAAAAATTCGCTTCAAAAAAATTGATCTTATCGGTTTGGTATTGCTTTGCAATTGCAATGGCCTGGGGCGACAGATCGTATCCTTTGAAATATGCAGCAGGAAAATATTTTGAAAGTTCGGAAAGTATACGGCCGCTTCCGCAGCCAGCTTCTATTACTGTGTCCACAGGCAGTTGCTGATCATCTATCATCTTTCTTATCCAGCCGGCTTTCAATACTGCTTCTTCACCATCCCAGGTGGGATGTTGTTGCAGGTATTGACTGTTGGTATACATATCAGTTCTCTTCATTCCGGCGAACAAATTGTTTTACCCTGTCCCAATCAGAAATTTTCGGCATGAAAAAATCCATGATATTGGAACGGTATTCTTTTCTGAAATGATTTAAAACGTACAATTGAAAACAAATATATCCAATGCTGCTCATGCCAGCCGCAGCATATATGCCATACCTCGGAATAAATAAAAAATTGCCGGTAATGATCACTACCAGCGCTATCACCGAGCCCTTGATGTTCACGCTCATTTTGTTTTTGCCTGCGTAAAACGCAGTGAGCAAAGAAAGCGTGGATAATGAAAGAATGCCGGGCGACAACAGCAGGAAGGGCGCATACATCTGGTTGAACGATTGCCCGTAAACCGCAGGGAACAACCATTGGCCCGTGACGGCAATGATGGCTACAAACACCAGGTACAACACCAGCAGCCAGCGTGATATGACTTCTATCACATTCGCTATCTGCTCCTGCTTTCCACCGGCTGTTCGTGTAAAGACCGCCGTGGCGACAATGGAAGGCAATAACAGGAAAATTTGTCCCAGCTTAGACACCTGGATGTAATTACCCAGGGCCGCATCCGTGCAAAAGGATTTCACGAACCAATAATCTACACGGTATACCAGAAAAAAGATCATGTTGGCAAGCAAGGCAGCAAATGCATAATTAAAAAGCTTTTTCATTTCCTGCGCAGAGGGCAGTATCATTTGGCGAAATCCATGCTGGGTAATTCCCCATGAAAAGCACAACACCAGCCCCTGCACCAGGAAAGAAGCGAAATATACCTTCAGAAAAATGCTTCTTCCTTCCTGTTCCTGCTGCACGGTGAATTCGTATAATGCAAAAAGCAATACCAAAGCATTTACAATAATGAGCACGGCGTTCGGGAATAGCACGCGCTGCCGGGAGTAATAAAGACTTGCGAAATAATTAGTGAGCACCACGCCAAGGCCATACATAAATCCCAGCACCAGGTAGGTGTAATCCACCGAGCCATTGGTACGAGCCACAAACAGCCATAAGGCCTCAGTGCTGAGCAAAGCGCTTACTAACGCAAAAAGTAAGCTCACGCCAGTAAGCTTGTTTGCGCTTATTTCATTGCGGGAGGCAAAATAGGCAAGGGCCGATTCCAGGCTGAGACTTGTAAGCAATAAGAGAAAGGAAAGATTATTGACGAGGTAGTTGATCAGGCCACTATCGGCTGCTTTATACACCCTGGCGATGACGATATTCAACAGAAATACGGAGGCATAATAAAGCCCCCGCCAGACGATTCCCTGGTATATGAGTTTTTGTAACCGCATGGGTCATGCGCACCGCAAATGGATGGTTTCTGGTGCCGATACACTTTAATCCGCTAATATCACGAATATCAGGACAAGAAAAAAGCACGGATTAATTTGGATTACAGGATTACACGGATAATGAACCAGTCGAGGGTTGTTATCCGTGTAATCCTGTAATCCAAATTAATCCGTGCTTTCTTAATCTTAATCAGCGATCATTCCCAGAATTTCACGGGATAATTTTTGCAAATCCCATTGGAATGTTGGGGGAAATGCTCTCCTACTTTCCGTAGCTCCTGCTCGGGAACTACTTCCTGTGCTTTCTCAAATACCAATCTTTCCTCGAACCGCACGTGCTGTTCAAGCAAAGTGGAAAATGCAAGAAAGCCCTGGTAAGAAGCGCCGCCATTGAGAATGCGTTGCGAGAGCACACGTAATAATTCATGGTCGCGAAGCAGCGACTGAATAATGTATTCAGGGAATTTGTTTTGCCGAAGGTTCGGCACCAGGTAATTCTCTTCGAGTATAAAATGACTATTGATATCTTTTTCCCAAACCTGTCGCGTAAAATCCTGCAGTACTTTAAGGTCTGCATTTTTACGAACGCCTTTTTCTATCATCAGGCAGGCCATCAAAGCATCGTGATGGTGCCGGGAAAGTGGTTGCAGATTCACATCTCGTTTCATGGGTATCACCCCTCCTGAATAAACACAAGCTAATTACATGCCGCAATAAAAAACTGTGGAAAATTAACACACAATTACGGCGATTATTGCAATGCGGTGATGATCTCTATGAAGTCATCTGCAATAAGTGATGCGCCGCCAACAAGGCCGCCATCTACATCTGCACAACCAAATAATTCTTTTGCATTATTCGCTTTTACGCTGCCGCCATAAAGAATGGATATTTCATCGGCAATATCTCCATATTGTTTCCGCAGCACGCTTCGTAAATGCGCATGCATTTCCTGCGCCTGTTCTGCGGAAGCTGTTTTACCTGTGCCTATGGCCCAGATGGGCTCGTATGCGATCACTATTTTATTAAGTTGTTCAGCGCTCAGATGGAACAAAGACTCCCGCAGTTGTGTTTCAACAAATTCGTTTTGCGTGCCTGCTTCGCGTATGGGCAATGCTTCTCCGCAACAAAAAACTGGCGTGATATCGTTTTCGAGACAGAGGTTCAGTTTTTCTGCGAGCATTTCGTTCGTCTCCGCAAAATATTCCCTTCGTTCACTATGCCCAACAATGCAGTATTGAATACGGATGGATTGTAACATTTCGGCCGCAACTTCGCCGGTATATGCGCCGGATTTTTTATGATGACAGTTTTGTGCAGCCGCAAAATAATTGTCTTCCTGCGCTACTTCGCTGTTCGTCATGATCAGGTATGGAAAAGGCACTGCAAACAGCACCTGCTGATGCGGGGCCAGGTGAATGCCGGCCTTGAGAACATCACTCAACAGTTTCTCCGCCTGTTGATACGTACAATTCATTTTCCAGTTGGCCGCGGCAATTTGTTTTCTCATCTTTCAGTTTATAATTCTTCAAAAATAGTTTTCAACTGTTGAATTTCGTGTTCAGTAAGCGATTGATTTTTCATTTTTTTCCAATTCCCTATGTCTTTCATCGCTTTTTCAAATTCATATTTCGGCAAAGTATCCTGTCCCCAGGTGAAATCGGTAATGTGTTTGGGTGTAAGGCCCGATCCAAAAACATTGCAGCATACGCCCACCACAGTTCCGGTATTAAAGGATGAATTGATTGCGGCACGCGAATAATCACCCATAATCAGGCCGCATTTCAAGCCTGCATTTTTATAAGTGCCCGAAGCGCCATCCCAAACCTTTACTTCACCTGCTGTGTTCTTTATGTTAGAGTTAGAAGTGCCTGCTCCCAGGTTACACCATTCACCTATCACCGAATCACCCAGATAGCCATCGTGCGCCTTGTTGGAATACCCGAACAATACTGAATTCTTGAGTTCTCCACCTACCACACAATGAGGCCCCACAGAAGTAGCCCCATAAATTCGTGCGCCCATTTTCACCAGGGATCTTTCACCCAGAAAAAAAGGTCCGCGAATGAATGACCCTTCCATGATCTCTGCATCCTTACTGATATAGATCGGCCCCGTAGAAGCATTCAGCATACAATGCCCAAGTCTGGCACCGGCCTCAACAAATATATCCGCGGCCTGTATTACCTGAACCGCTTCGGGTAAGGGTTGAGAGATCTTATTTTTTTTCAGAAGACTAAAGTCATGGCGAATGGCGGTATCGTTATAAACAAAGATCTGCCAGGGATGGTTCAGCACATGTACATCATCAGGCAGGATATCAGGCATTTTTCCCTTGGAGACCAATTCTTCTACAAGTGTTTTTGAAGGGATAATATTAGCAGGCACAACTATTTCTTCAGCTCCTGTATCCACGTTTTCCCTGCGCCGGGAAACCACTTCCATGCCGGATAGCATTTCCCATTTTTCACGGATGGTAAGAATGCCAACCCGGATGTCGGCCGTATGCCGGGTGCGTGTAAAAGGGTAAAGGCCTGCGAAGGTGGAGGTATCATCGAGGAAAATTCGTTTCATGCGGTTAAAGCTAAAAAAAAGCTATGAGCTTGGGCTATAATAAGCTGTGAGCTTTGAGCTGCAAGCCTTGAGCTTGAACAGCTGTTATCAGGATTACACTTTAAACCCTCGCAGCTCGCAGCTAATAGCTCAAAGCTCATCTACTCATACTTCGCAGCTCATGGCTCACAGCTAACAAAAAACCCGAGGAAGAATCCCCGGGTCAAGTATAGCCATGAAAAACAAAAAATCTTTATGCCAGAACTGTTAAGCAAAGCGCCCAACTACTTCTTGGCGTATTTTCTTTTAAATTTATCAATACGTCCGGCAGTATCAACCAGTACTTTCTGGCCGGTAAAGAACGGATGCGACATATTTGAAATCTCCAGCTTGATCAGCGGGTAATCTTTACCATCTTCCCACTTCCCAGTTTCCTTAGTTTGAGCGGAAGAACGGCTCAGAAATGAATAGCCATTACTCATGTCCTTAAAAATAACGAACCGGTAGCTTTCCGGGTGAATCCCTTTTTTCATAACAACTTGACTTTTAGGAATATACGATTACAACCGTACGATTTAAAAATTTGACTTGCAAAAGTACATCAAAAAGCGCTTATTCCCCAAAAGTTTTATCCTATAGCTTCCTCTTTAACTCCGCATGTTTGTAAACTGTAAAGCCACCTCCAGTCCTGCATTTTTACAAACCTGGATAACGTCCTGAAGATCGTCTATTTTCTTCCCGGTCACCCGCACAAGATCATCCATGATCTGCGCCTGCACCTTCAGGCCACTCTCCTTTATCAATTTAGTGATTTTTTTTGCATCCTCCTGGCTGAGCCCGTTTTTTACGGGAATTTCTTTTTTAGTCACCTTGCCGGATGGGTACGATTCTTTAGTAAAATCGAATGCTTTCGGGTCGATGCCCTGCTTCATGGCACGGCTCATCAGCACATCGGTCAATTGACGCATCTTCATATCATCGTCTGCTTCCACATCGATCTTAAAATCTTTCTTATTGAGGTCTATCACCACGTGTGAGTCCTTAAAATCGAAACGGTTGGTGATCTCTTTACGGGTAACGTTCACGGCATTGTCAAGCAATTGAACGTCTACTTTGGATGCAATATCAAATGAAGGCATTGGTTAATTTTGGATTTACGAATTGGGAAATTGGGAAATTTATTTCAAACCAGCAAACCTGCTTTTGTTTCAATTCCAAATTTCCCAATCGGTAATTCCAAAAATTTACTGCCCCTGTCCTGCCCTGCTTTCTTCTTCGTTAGTGCCGGTTGTTCTTCTTCTTGCCTGGGTAACCGTGGATTTTCCAAAGCGATAGCTGAAGCTTACCGTAAATGCGCGATTGTTCCATCTGTTACTTACATCCACATCTATATTGGCATATTTGGTGTGTCCGGAGAACTTCTGCCAATGGAAAGGATCACGGAAATTAAATCGCAATGTTCCTTTTCCCTTCATCAGGTTGTTCTTCTGCGCTCCCAGGGTCATGAAATACATGGGTTCTGCTATTGATAAACCGTCTGCACCCTTACCGCGATACCAACCGCTGATCTCTCCTGACCATCCTTTTGTAAACGTGAAGTTGTTAGACACATTTATCATGTAAGAAGTAAATTCAACATCTACGGGCTCATTCACTTTAGTAGTGGAATTGTATACGATGCCCTCATAATGGTTGTTGAACACATTCACAAAAATATTGGAGTTCCACCATTTTGCAACCTTAACAGGCGCCGTAATTCCAATGCCGATGTTTTGCAGCCTGGCAACATTATCCGGCGTTAAAAAAGTGATGCGGCCTTCCTGCTTCAGGATTTGCGAAAGCACATCATCCGTCTGCGTATAATTTAAAACTGTTGTCAGTCCGTTTTTATAAGAATGCCTGAGTTCAAAATTGTTTGCATACTGCGGCAGCAGGTATGGATTTCCCTGCCTGAACGTGAGTGAATCAAGATACCACCTGAATGGATTGAGGTCCTGGTAGTTCGGGCGATTGATCCTTCTTCCGTAAGAAACTGTCAGGGTATGAGCTTTATTTACCTGGTAGTTGACATACATCGTTGGGAATAAACTCGTATAATTTCTTTTAAACGAAGAGTCAGTTGCTTCCTGGTTTCCTTTTGACACCGTATTCTCCATTCTCAACCCCGTTTGCGCGCTGAATTTTTTCCATTGCTTATTAATGCTTACATAAAAAGCATTGATGTTTTCTTCGTAAATAAAATGATTCGAACGTGCATCGTCCTTTACCCAACCGCCGGCAGCCTGCCTGCTGTACAGGATCTCATTATCATTCTGCACATAACTTAATTTGAAACCGGCATCAAAGCGCATGTTATTTTTTAACGGCTTTGTATAATCTGATTTAAGCGAATAGATGTCGATCACGCCAGGAATATCTCCTTTCAATTCTGAATGGCCCAGTTTAGGTCCGCCGGGATTAGCATAAACATCCGTAATAAGCATTGATTTTGACCTGTTGCTGTATCCTACATAATCAAAGTCAACAGTAATTTCCTGCCCTGTGGAGTCGAACGTATGCTTATAGTTGAGATTCCCTGAGAAATTTGAAAAGTTGAGCTTTGTTGTACTCATAGATTCCAGCACGGATTCTGTAGATCCATCAGGCCTGGTGAGCGTTTGTACATTATTGTTACTGGGCCGGCCTGCAAAAGTGAATCCATTCAGCACAATACCGAATGTGGTATTTTTATTCTTGAAAAAATCCAATCCAAGTTTCGCTGTATAGTTATTATTGCGGCCGTCGAAAATTGAATTTTGACGCGTGGTCACGTCCAGGTCGCCGTGGTCATTATACAATCTCCTGGTCAGGTTAAGCTCGCTCTTATTTTCGTTGTAGTTGTAATTGAGATTGCCAAACACATTGAATCGGCCTTTTCTGTAATTCATGTTCAGGCTTTCAGAGCTGCGAACCGGGAACAGGGTGGAATTGCCTCTTTTAAAAATTCCGATTGTACCGCCGGTAGTGAAGCTTCCATTAAATCCTTCGTTCCTGCTTTTCTTTGTTTTGATATTAATGATGCCTGAATTTCCTGAAGCATCGTATTTGGCCGGAGGATTGGTCATGATCTCGATCTGATCAAGGCTCGATGCCGGCATGTTACGCAAAATATTGGCCAGGTCAGTTGCGGAGAGATAAGTTGGCTTGCCATCCATCATCACAATCACACCCTGTTTGCCTTTAAGACTGATGTTGCCATCATTATCAACCGAAATGCCAGGAGATTTTTCCAGCACTTCCAGGGCAGTTGCACCGGCATTGGTGGGCGCTGCATCCACGTTCACTACTGTTCTGTCAATTTTATTTTCGATCAATGGCCTTTTGCTGGTAACTGTAACCGCCGATAAAGATTTAGGCGCAATGGTTAGTTGAAGCGCAGGCAGATTAATAGAAGTGTTTTCCGGAGTGATCGTAAACTTTTCACTGTTTTTCTTTACATAACCCGTCACGGTTACAGAGATCATATACTCTCCGTTGGCGAGCTTTTCAAATTCGTAGCTGCCGCTTTTGTTGGTTACTGCCACCTTCACGAGACCACCATCTTTACCTCTTAAAAGAGAAATGGTAGCTCCGTCTATACCTTTTTGATTTTCGTCTGAGATGGTACCGGTGAGTTTACCGGCGCCTGAC
>JBAVMD010000816.1:0-5880 GCA_049689695.1 Chitinophagaceae bacterium
GTTGCATGCATCGGGTATTCCGCAGCATTGTTTCCAGGTAATCGCAGGAAAAGCCGCCGCGGGTGAATACCTGCTTGAGCTACCATTGAACGGATATTTCTTTACCGGCAGTTACCGTACAGGAAAATACATTGCAGAGAAAGTAGCATCCAAACTGGTCCCCTGCCAGTTGGAGCTGGGCGGGAAAGATCCCTTGTATGTAATGGATGATGTGGAAGATGTGGAAAAAGTAGCCGGGGCTGCGCTGGAAGGCGTGGTGTACAACAATGGACAAAGCTGTTGCGCGGTAGAAAGAATTTATGTGCATGAAAAAGTGTACGACCGGTTCCTGGAAGCTTATCTTGCACAGGCGCAGCAGATGAAGATCGGCGACCCGATGGACAAAAACACAGACATCGGGCCCCTGAGCAGAAAAGAACAGGTGGATTTTTTATCGGCTCAATTGAAAGAAGCTACCGATAAAGGCGCAAAATTGCTCTTTGGAGGAAAATCGCAGCAGCGTAAAGGTTACTTTATAGAACCTGCTGTATTGGTAGATGTGAACCATGAAATGAAGATCATGAAGGAAGAGTCTTTCGGTCCGGTTGTAGGCATACAAAAAGTAAAAGACGATGAAGAAGCCGCCAGCCTGATGCAGGATACTGAGTATGGTTTAACAGCGGCCGTGTATTCAAAAAGCTTTGAAAGAGCGGAGAACGTGATGAAGAAGATGAACACAGGCACGGTTTACTGGAATTGCTGCGACAGGGTGAGCGCAGGCCTGCCATGGTCAGGAAGAAAAAATTCAGGATTAGGAAGCACATTATCATACCAGGGCATCAGGGCTTTTGTACAACCGAAAGCATATCACATAAGAGAACTTTAAATAAAAGATCATGACCTTCAGGGAAGCGCATATTTCAGACGTTAAAGAAGTATTCCGGGTTCGCATTGCGGTAAAGGAAAATCCTTTGCCCGATCCTGGTTTCATTACAGAAAAAGAATATGAGCGTTACCTCACGCAATACGGTAAGGGATGGGTATGCGAAATAGATGGGCAGATCGTGGGATTTTGCATTGTAGGCCTTACGCAACGCAATATCTGGGCATTATTCGTATTGCCGGAATATGAAGGCAAAGGCGTAGGCAAAAGGCTGCACGACCTTATGCTCGATTGGTATTTTGATCAAACTCGTGATACGGTTTGGTTAGGCACAGGTCCTGACACACGCGCTGAATCATTCTACCGCAAAGCCGGCTGGCGCGAAACCGGCCGCAGGCCGAATGGAGAGATCAAATTTGAAATGAGTTCGGAGGAATGGAAGAATAAAGTACAAAAAGTTGTGGGTTAAAAGAAGCATCATTCCTCCAACGGCTCACTGTGAGTTGATCATTAAACGATGCATAGATTAAGGCACATCAAACCTCCAACCTTGATATGACTTCACGCGATATCATCCTCACCCGCCTCTCCAACCAGCAAATCACTTCCACTTCTTTCACCAAACCCACAGAAATAGTTTCATGGTTCGGGGCTATGCAGGCGCAGGAATACGCTATGGTAAAATGGGCCATTGGCTTGCGTTTGCCGGGTTGCAGCAATGATACTATTGAAGAATCGTTCAACAAAGGCGAAATACTCCGCACGCATGTGTTGCGCCCTACCTGGCATTTTGTAAGCCCTGCAGACATTCGCTGGATGCTTGCATTGAGCGCACCGCGCGTGCAGGCATTCAATGCTTATTATTATCGCCAGCATGAACTCGATGATCAATTATTTAAACGCTGCCATAAAATACTGGTAAAAGCATTGCAGGGCGGAAAGCATCTTACCCGCACGGCTTTGCAACAGGAGCTTGCACGCGCAAAGATCATTGCCGATGGTCCGCGGCTCGGCAGCATTATGATGCATGCTGAACTGGAAGCGATCATTTGCAGCGGCCCACGCACCGGCAAGCAATTTACTTATGCATTGCTGGAAGAAAGAGCTCCCGGGGCACCAATGCTGAAACGTGATGAAGCATTAGCCACACTTATAAAAAAATATTTTGCAAGTCGCGGCCCTGCTATGCTGCAGGATTTTGTATGGTGGTCAGGACTTACCATGAAAGACGCGAAAGAAGGCGTTGACATGCTCGGCAATCAATTGATACATGAAACAATCAACGGTCAGGCTTACCTGTTAGTAAGCACAGCAGGTCAACAATCAATGAACAAATCAACAGCCAGCTTTCTAATGCCTGATTATGACGAGTATGGCATTGCTTATAAAGACCGGTCAGCGATCATCGGAAATTATGATGCCACCAGCCGCTATGAAAATCCTGTATACAATCGAATGATCGTACTGGATGGGCGCATTGTTGGCTCATGGCGACCAACCATCACAAAGAATGCTGTGCAGGTAGAAACATCCTTCTTCTCTCCTATCAGCAAAACCAAACAACAATCATTGCAAAGAGCAATTAAAAAGTATGAGGCGTTTGTGTTAGGAGATTAGCTGATAAGATAATTGGCTGATTAGCTGATTGGATTGTTAGGAACACTAGTCGTTTATGAAACTTCAGCTAATTAGCAAATCAGCTCATCAGCTAATTAGCTAATCATCTAATCAGCTAATTCCTTAACTTTCTATTGCCAAAACCAACCATTATGATACTCAGGAACCTTCTCCTGCTTGCAGGTGTGCTTGTTTTATTTTCAGGAAAATGCGTAGATACCCAACCTATAAAAGATGCAGTGGAAATTGCTGCGGATGTAATAGACAAGGGTATTGAAGACCTGCAATCCGAATCTTCCAACTGGCAGCAGATACTTGTAAGGGTATCGGAACAATTGCCGAAAGATGTTTCCGAGATCATCAGGGTTGATGCTGCTAATCTTGCAAAGAACGCCATCTCGGCCACAGGCGTTGAGCTGCGCTGTAATGTAGACTTCCTGCGCAACCGCGCAAAAGATGCGCTCACCAATCTCAAAAATAAATTACTGGGTAAGCCATATAAAAAGCTGCCGCCTAATTTCTGCCAGGTGGTGCCTGCATTTGTGGACCTCAATATCGATCCGGTAAAATGGAGCAACATCGCCATCTACGGGTATGATCTGTATGCTAAAGATGAATCGGACAAAATGGTGCAGGTTGGTATACTTGCAGATAACGGCACTGTTTCTTACCTGCCCGAAAACAGGATCGGCAGAACAAGCAATTATGAACTTACGCTTAACCTTGCCGGTATGGCCAACAGGTTCTTTAACGAGAAAATAGTGAAGCTTCAGTTGCAATACGATAACAACAAGAGCGGCTATCCTGAAATTGTTGTGAATGAATGGCGTGCGCAGACCCGTCAGGTGGCGAATGTGGAGGTGAACCAGATGTCGTTCACCCCCCAGCAGAACTGCGGCGGCGATGGTGATTTTGACACAGGAAGCGGCGAGCCTATGACGGTTACGCTCAAAAGCGAACTGCAGGTACAGGAAAATGATATACTTGGTCGCGTATATATGCATGCAAGAGAAGACCATCCGGATAATACCTGCGTGCAGGGATGGAGTGAATGGAGAACATTGTACAATGCACCGGCCGGCTGGAAGATCACCGCGGTTACACCAAGAACGCAATCGCCTTACAATACCAAGATCACAGAGCATGGAGAGAAAAGATTTTCATTGCCTGCCGGTGAATCGGTTACCTATTACTATGTGAAAGGAGACCGGGATGGAGATGAAAAAGGCACTTACACAAGCGTAAGAGTAGTATGGGGTAAGCTGAATGTATCGCTGGTGCAAAAGGCCCCGAACTTCTGATTTTTATCAAAGTTTGGTAACAAATAACAAGGCGGCTGTTATATAGTCAACATATAACCTAAAACCATTGTTATGAAACTCATGAACCTGCATTTGCTCAGCGGCATGCTGTTGCTGTTCAGCGGAAAATGCGATTGTGGTGTAGATGAATTTACGAGAGCGGTAAACCATGCTGTTGACGTTATCGACAAAGGCGTAGAAGACCTTCAGACAGAATCATCCAACTGGCAGCAGGTATTGGTAGATGTTTCAGAAAAATTACCGCAGGAAGTTTCGGAGATAATCGGAGTGGATATGAATAACCTCGTAAAGAACGCCGTGGCGTATACCGGCGTGGAGGTACGTTGCAATGTTGATTTTTTACGCAATCGTGCAAAAAGCGCACTTATCAATCTAAAGAATAAATTACTCGGCAAGCCTTATATAAATCTACCGCCTAATTTTTGCCAGGTGGTTCCTTCATCAATAGATCTTAATGTCTCTGCATCCAGGCGAAACAATATTTCTTTGTACGGCTACGATCTGAACGCAAAGGACAGCAACAATCAATTACTGAAAGTGGCGATGCTGTCGCAGAACGGCCGCGTTTCTTATCTGCCTGAAACAAGGATCGGGCGTACCAGCAATTACGAAATGACCATTAACCTTGCCGGCTTGTCTGATGAAATTCAAAGAAACAAGGTCGTGAAATTTCAATTGCAATTCCACAATGCAAGAGCGGGTTATCCTGAAATTATAGTGAACGAATGGTCGCCTGAAACAAAAGTTGTACGCAACATCGAAGTGAATACGCAAACATTTACTCCTACACAAAATTGTGGCGGCGATGGTAATTTTTATACAGGCACGGGCAGGCCGATGCACATCTATGTGAAAAGTGAATTGAAACGATCAGACTCGGTTATATGGGGCCGTGTGTTTATGAAAGCAAAAGAAGAACGTTCAGACTACACCTGTGTGGAAGGCTGGAGCCAATGGGTTAGATTGTACAATACACAGCCCGGCTGGAAGATCATGTCTTTTACCCCTAATTCCCCTACTGAATACCGCAATACCATAACAACACATGGCATCATTCCTTTTAGCCTGCCTTCAGGCGAATCTGTTACAGGCCTCTTTGTGCAGGGAGACAGGGACGGAAGCGAACGAGGAACCTGGACGAATGTGAAGGTTATATGGGGAAAGCTGAACGTGACCTTGCAGGAAAAGCCCCCGGCCACGGGTAGCGTAACCATGCGGGCAACTGCCAGGCTGCGCTCATAATGCCACTCATCGGCTGTATTATCCGGTCATAAATTCGTTCTATACTTCCAGTAGCCTGGGCTAATTGATTATTAATCAATGGATTTTTTATGCAAAATCGATTAAATTGCCAGCATTGATAAGTACTATGTATTGTATAATACTAATTAATGCCATAAGTTTGCCCCATTGTTAACCCCTTCGCTCTCTGTTTACATATTGGATAGTGCAGTCAGGGAAAAAAATTCACTCATGGGCAAAACACTTAAAGAAAGGCAAATCAAAAAGCGCCGGAACAACCGCCGCGCCGTATTACTCATTCTGTTTTTTGTATTGATAGGCTGGCTGGCTTACCAATGGTTATGGTATAAACCCAGGCAGGTAAAAAATGGCCCCGCAACACTTGCAAGAATATTTACCGGGCATAGGCATGAAGTAAATGCAGTGCAATTCAGTCCTGACGGAACAATGCTCGCAAGCGGCAGCGTAGACAGTACGCTAAAAATATGGGGAAGAGATAACGGCAAAGTGGTCCGCAGCTTTGCGCATCCGATGGGAATAACCGCGCTGGCTTACAGTCCTGATGGAAGGCAGATCGTAACCAGTTGCTACGATGCAATCATCAGGCTTTGGAATGTATCAGACGGAAATCTTTTAAGAACATTCCAGGGACATACAGGCACTACCTGGACGGTTGCCTTTAGTGCTGACGGAAAAACGATTGCCAGCGCATCGGAAGACCTCAGTATTAAATTATGGGATGCCGGGAGCGGAACGCTCATGCACACTTTAAAAGGACACGGCCGCAACATCTGGTCGATCAGATTCAGCCCGGATGGAAATCAACTGGTAAGCTGC
>JBAVMD010000817.1:0-5572 GCA_049689695.1 Chitinophagaceae bacterium
ACAAAAGATTTGGGGCCTGAACCTGTTATGATAACAGATTTGATTTCAGGATTTGTATATACTTCATCTATCACTGCATCAAGTTCCTCCATCATCATCTTATTCAACGCATTTAATTTGTCAGGCCGATTGATGGTTATAGCGAAGATGTTATTTTCTAATGAGGTGAGTAAGGTTTGATAGGTCATTGTTATTTTTTTAAGTTTCGTATCTCTTCTAATCTTGCTATATCAAATAAATCTTTTTGTCGTCTTGATCTTAACTTGACTTCCTTTAGTAAATCATATGGAATTAATTTCAATTGAATTTGTTCTGAAATCGGATGAATAATTGCATTTTTTTCGGCAGTATCGAAATTTACATCTTTGTGTACAACGGTGAGAATATCTATTACATGTGGCGGGTTTCCTAATGAGCACATAAAGTATGTGGTAAAATCTTCTTCCTTTATCGCTGATAATTCATTCTCGCTATATCCCATACACGAAAGGGTATTCAGAAAGCATAATTTGTTTTCATTCGTTGGAGCAATCCATATATCCATGTCCTCTGTATGCCTGTGATAGCCATAGTAGTTCACTGCATAACCCCCGATACACAAATACCTTAGATTATTCTGGTTAGCGCATCTTAAGAAAAGAAGGAATTCTTCATTTTCAATATCCATAGATAAAGTGCTTCAGGATGGTGATTTTTTTAGAAGAAGGACCGTTATCAGGATTATTTTTTTTCTGAAGTTTAGCAAGAGCCTGCAATCGCTCAGAAGGAGTAAGCTCAGCGAAATATTTGAGAAAGAACATCTCCTGCTCTTCAAAAGATTTAAATATTCTTATGGCTTTGCTCATACGTCAAATTTAGAAATTTCTATTAGCAGCTACCCATTCATTTATATACGACGCTATCTCCGTAGTAGGCGTGCCCGGTGCAAATAATTTTCCCACACCTTCTGCATTCAACTGCTTCATATCATCATCCGGGATAATACCTCCGCCAGTAAGCAAAACATCTTCCAATCCTTTTTGCTTCATCAGTTCCATTACTTTCGGAAATACCGTCATGTGTGCGCCGGAAAGAATACTGATACCGATGGCATCCACATCTTCCTGCAGGGCGGCATTTACTACCATTTCCGGAGTCTGTCGCAACCCGGTATAGATCACTTCCATACCCGCATCGCGCAGGGCGGTGGCGATCACCTTAGCCCCCCGGTCGTGGCCATCAAGCCCAACCTTAGCTACCAGCACGCGAATAGGACGTTTCAATTCCTGGCTCATGTTGTTGAATTACAATTGTAAAAATACGCATCTTCTGTATCCCGAATCTCTGATTCAGGAAAACGCATACCCGGATTTCTGATTCGGGCCGTCCGGATTATAATCCGGGATACAAGGTACATTCGCGGATGAACTATAGGAAATTCGGCCAAACAAACCTGCTCGTCAGCGAAGTCGGCTTCGGCGCATGGGCCATCGGCGGCGACGCAAAAGTGGGCGATACACCCATCGGCTGGGGACCTGCTGATGACAGCACATCCATTGCAGCCATTCACGCCGCGCTGAATGCAGGCATCAACTTTTTTGATACGGCCGATTTTTATGGCCTCGGTCATTCAGAAGAATTACTCGGTAAAGCACTGCAGTCTCAAAAAGAGGTCATCATTGCAACTAAAGTCGGTCACCGCAACATCAATAACAATATCGTTCTTGATTATTCAGCAGAATACATTCATAAAGCCTGCAATGAGAGCCTGCGGCGATTAAACCGTGAAGTGATAGATTACTACCAATTGCATTCCGCACGGCTCAATCACCTGGAAAAAGGCGAATGCATAGCCGCTATGGAAGAGTTGAAAAAGCAAGGTAAGATCCGTTATTGGGGATTATCGCTCAATACTTTTAATCCCTCACCGGAAGCGGATTGGATGATGCAGTATAAAGCAGGCGATGGGCTCCAGCTTGTCTTCAATCTTATAAACCAGCGTGCATACCGCTTAATGCAAAAAGCATCTGCTGCCGGCTACGGCATCATAGCAAGAATGCCCCTTCAATTCGGCCTGCTCACAGGAAAGTTCAGTGCCGCCACTTCATTCAATGCAGCCGATCACCGCAGCTTTCGGTTAACACCGGAGATCATACAGCAAACCATGGAAGTGCTTGAGAAAAAAGTATGGCCAGTAGCGGATAAAGAACACATAGAACGCGTTTCGCTGGCAATGAATTTTATTCTTTCCATTAAAGAAGTAAGTACAGTAATACCCGGCATTCGCACGCCTGCACACGTAGAACAGAATACACGAAACATAAGATCATTGCAGCCGGAAGATCTTACCTACTTGTTATCCCTTGCGGAAAAAGATTGGAAACCTGTATTGGAGCTGATGGAAAAACAGGGATGATCAATCAAATAAAGGCAAAGCCTTCCTGATCCTGTTTACGGTTTCCTCCTTGCCCAATACTTCGGCAATATCAAAAACAGGCGGACCAAATTTGCCGCCCACCAGCATGATGCGCAATGGCAACTGCAATTCGCCCGGTTTAATATTTTTAATCGCGGCAATCTGCTTGAAAGCAGCTTCAATAAAAGCGGATTGCCAGTCTGGCGTAGCTTCCAGCTCATCTGCAAATGCAAGAAAGAAATCTTTTTTCGCTTCATTCCATTTTGGCTTCACTGCGGCAACATCATATTCTCCGGGTGCAACAAAAAAGAAGCTCCCCTGCTGCCAGAAATCCGGTATCAGCGTGCACCTGTCTTTTACAAGAGCAATTATTTTATCAAGCTTTTCGCCATCAGCTATTTTAACGCCTTTTTGTTCATACAGCCGCTCAACTTCCAACCTCAAATTAGTCCTGAGCGAAGTCGAAGGACCGTATCCCTTCACCCACTCATGATTGAACCATTTCGCTTTATCAAAATCGAACTTCGCTCCGGCCTTGTGCACTCTTTCGATAGAAAATTTTTCTACCAGCTCATCCAGCGAAAATAATTCCTGCTCAGTGCCATCGTTCCAGCCCAACATGGCCAGCATATTTACAAAAGCCCCGGGTAAAAATCCCCGTTCGCGAAACCCTTCTGTGAACTCATTGGTTCGTGGATCGGTCCAGGTCATTGCAAAAACAGGAAAGCCATACTTAGAGCCGTCACGTTTACTGAGCTTGCCGTTTGGTCCCATGATCAATGGCAGGTGCGCCCATTGTGGCATCTTATCGAGCCCGAATAAATATTTCCACAACAGTACATGAACAGGCGCGCTGGGAAGCCATTCTTCTCCCCTGAAAGCGTGGGTGATCTCCATAAGATGATCATCCACCACAACAGCTAAATGGTAAGTAGGCATGCCATCTGCTTTCAGCAATACCTTATCATCAACTACATTGGTATCAAATTGTATATCACCACGAATAATATCAGTGAATTGAACGCTTTCATTTTCAGGTATCCTGATGCGTATTACGTGTGGTGTTCGCGCATTCAGCAGCTCATTGGTTTCGTCAGCAGAAAGCGTAAGTGAATTACGCATCTGGCCGCGTGTAATATGATCGTATTGAGGAGCAGGATTGTTATCTGCCTTCAATCGTTCACGCATCTGGTCCAGTTCTTCAGGGGTATCGAAAGCATAATAAGCATGCCCCTCCTCCACCAGTTGCTCGGCATACCGGCGGTATTGCTGTTTGCGTTCGCTCTGGCGGTAAGGGCCATAATTACCTCCGTGCATTGGGCTTTCGTCGGGCTCCAGCCCGCACCATTTCAGGCATTCAAAAATGTATTCTTCTGCGCCTTCAACAAAGCGTGTCTGGTCTGTATCTTCTATTCGTAAAATAAAATCGCCACCCTTTTGCCGTGCAAACAGGTAATTGTACAACACTGTTCGCATGCCGCCTAAATGCAGGCCGCCGGTAGGACTTGGCGCAAAGCGTACTCTGACTTTTTCGTTCATAGGGTGCAAAGATAGTCATCGGGCCATTTAGTCATTAGGTCATTAGTCATTGGGATACGAACATTGTCAGGGAAGCGTTTATTAGAGTATCTTTCGTTCAAGCGGATCGATGTTCAAAAACGTTCTCATATTAACTGTACTCATCATCTCGCAACTGGTTGTTTGCGGGCAATTGACGTATAAAAACCTGTATGTTGATTACGATAGTGCATGGCAATGCAAGAACCTTAAACTAATTCCAATCAGGTGGAAAGGCACGGGTATGCCTGTCAGCCCTTTCATCAACGAGACCGTTACGCTCAACCAGGCACTGCAGAAGGGTTGGGCGCGTGTTTCGGAGCGCGGCAGCGCTTCTACAGAAAACGTACACTGGCTGATGGTGGAGAATTTATCTGACAAGAATATTTTCATTCCCGGTGGCGATATCATTGCAGGCGGCAGGCAGGACCGCATGATCACCCGCGATACCATTCTGCTGGCAAGCGACAACCGCATGCAGGTGCCGGTGATGTGCGTAGAAGAAGGGAGATGGAGCGATAAGGAAAAGAAATTCGTTTACCAGAAGCAGGCCAATATGCACCTGCGCAAAGTGCTCGACAGATCAAAGAACCAGGTGCTCATCTGGCGGCAGATCTTCAATGAGCTTGACCAGGATAAAGTGAAGGCCACCACCATGTCGTACCTTGCACGGAGCCAGGACAAAAAATTCACTGCGCTTGAAAAAGAATATTGGGATTTCTTTCAGCAAAAATTCCGCAGCTCAGACAGCACCATTGTTGGCATTGTATGTGTTTCGGGTAATAATGTGATAGGGTGTGATGTGTTTGCAGCCACCAACCTATTTTATGGACAACTGGAACCGATGCTGCATGGCTATATTGATGAAGCGATCGTGCATGGAGGAAATGTAGCCATTCCCGAAGCAAAGATCAGGAGCTATATGGACAAGTTGCTGAAGGACGAACCATCGCAGGAAGCATTCATAAAAGAAAATGGAAAAGCATACCGTCATAATGGAAAGATCATTCATATAACAACTTACTGAACCTGCCTATGTGGTATTTTGTAAAAACGCCCTGGTACCTGAAGAGAATGTACAATAATCTTCTCTGGGATATTCCTTCCCGTGAGAAAGTAATGTATTTGACTTTTGATGATGGTCCTAATCCCACAGCCACGCCTTTTGTGCTGGAACAATTAAAAAAATACAATGCGGCCGGTACTTTCTTTTGCATTGGCAAAAATGTGATGGATCAACCCGCGCTTTATCGCCAGTTGTTGAGCGAAGGGCATGCGGTGGGCAATCATACATTCAACCACATGAATGGCTGGAAAGTAACAGACAAGGAATATTTCAAGGATATTCTTGATGCAAAAAAATACATCGACTCTTCCCTGTTCAGGCCGCCTTACGGGCGCATTACGATGTTCCAGGCAAAGCACCTGCGGCAATCGAACCTGCAGTTCAAGGTAGTGATGTGGGATGTAGTGAGCGGGGATTTTGATACTAAGATCACTCCTGATGAGTGCGCTGTGAACGTGTTGAAAAATGCGGGCCCGGGATCTATTGTAGTCTTTCACGATAGCGAAAAAGCATTCCCCAATCTTCAGAAGGCGCTGCCTGCCACGCTTGAGCAC
>JBAVMD010000818.1:0-1672 GCA_049689695.1 Chitinophagaceae bacterium
AGTCAGATCTGGTTTCTTTGGCCTTTAAATAAATTTGGACATAAACTTTTGGACCTTCCTTCTTGAGATAAACGTGTGAAATCATTTTGGGGCCATGGCCACCAAATTCCCGGTCTCCAACAGTATGGGGGGGAATATAAACAAAGGTCTCAAGTCTTGTATAGGCTGTAATAATAACAGGAGGATCAGGTAGTTTTTTATCGATAGCAATTGAAGAAATAACTTCCTCGTTATAATAAAGCTCTAAATGTGTATAGTTGCTTAAAACAGCATCCGAGTAATCAGCAAGTGAAACTGTAATATTTGAGATATCCGGAAAGCCTATTTTACTTTGAGGAATTTCGATTTTTCCTCCATTTACATCTTGCAAATATGCTTTTATAGAGTCTTTCGTATGGATATAATAGCCTGTATAAATCACTTGATTTCTTATACTTCGTGGCGCGTTCAAATCTATGGTTAAAATTGAGGTAAGGCATATTTTCGTGGCTGGCAAGGGAGGCCTAACACCTGTTACAAGTTCTGCTACAGCAACCTGTAAGTAATATATGACTTCATCTTTCACGTTTTCTTTAACACACAGAACTGTAGATAAGGCTCTCTGAGATGCTAAATTTACAATGTACGGTATGTTATACGTCAAAATATCATTAATTCTCTTATCAATATTTCGCTCCAGGTCTTTTAAAACGAATTGCCAGTCTGCAGATTGATTTTCTAAAGCGTTTATCCCGTCGTTCAGCGCTAAAACTGTCTGCTCTCTTAACTGAGTCATCTCGTCAACTATTCTATCAATTTTTTTACATGATGGAGTGGTGAAAGAAAAGATAACGGTGAATAACACCATGAGGTAGTTTAATGATTTCATTTTTTTGCATTTTTAATTTGACAATAACGCTTACCATGTAAAACGGCTTATTAAGCGATATTTTATGAAATAATGGAATGCTATAAAGCTATAGCTGGCAGTGGAGGGAAAAAACCGGTAGTTTAATGGTTTATTAGTTTATTGGTCTATTGGTTTGTTCGTAAGTAGCTAATTGCTTTAGGGTTGGGTCAGTAAACAAGTAAACCAATAAACCAATAAACCACCCCCGTAAAAACACGGATTTTTCCGGTATTACAGGGTGTTATTTCCTGTTAGCCGGTAAGACGCACGGTTTGGTTGCTTAAAGCATTTAGATTAGCGTGTCACTAATTTTTAAACCTAAAAGCTTTTATTATGCCACAGGTAGTTCCGCCGCTTCCATATTTTTTTGTAGGAAGAGATACCGCAACAGCCAGGATACAGAAATACCTTTCAGAAAAACACCCGCTTTTAAGCAATTCCATCAACAAGCCGGAAACAAAAACGATCTGGTATTCAATTGATCATCTCCGTAAGTTAATGGATGAGATAGAATACCTGCAGGCTGATGGATTGCGTATCTATTTAGGCATGTATGAAGAAGGACATCCTATTGCACCGGGCCAACTTTGTCTCATGATGGTGCCAACCCGGCTTAACGCGGAAGAAAAAAACGAAGACGTGATTACAGAAGAAGAACCTGATTTTTCAGATAGAGAACTGATGCCGAAGTCAGAACCCGAGTGGAAGCTTAATGGTTCGCCGCTTGGTAAAAGAAAGGACAAAGATTATAATTACGGTTCGCCTTGCCCACCTGTATGCAAC
>JBAVMD010000819.1:0-16485 GCA_049689695.1 Chitinophagaceae bacterium
GCGCATATGCTATCCATGTTGCTCCGGCTATCAATATAACTAACGCTGCCACCCGTAACCAGTTAAAAGATCTTACCTGAGCGGATGATCCTTTTTCAGGATGATGAATGCGTTGCCGGAAATTCTGCCATGCTTTGTGCTCATCCACTTCTTTCGATACAGCCAGGTTCCTGCTTTCGTTCCAGATGAACTGCAACTGCTCATAATGTTTCCGGTTGGCCGCATCCTCATTGATCCATTGCTGAACCTGTAGCTGCTCTTCGGCAGTTGCTTCCCCGAGCAGGTATTTTACCAGCAGGTCGTCAGTGATATAATGGTTTTGGTGGTTCAAGTGTTGGGGTTTAGTTGGATGAGCACGAAAATAAAGGGCAGAAAATCTACCAGTTTCAGGCGCAGCAGCTTCAGCGCTTTACCCATCTGGTTTTCCACGGTCTTAATGGATATGTTCAGTCGCTCAGCTATTTCCCTGTAGCGCAGTTCCTCGAACCTGCTAAGCTGGAAAATAGTGCGGCATTGTTGCGGCAGATCATTCAGGGCATCCTGTACTTTTTGCTCCAGTTCTTTCATTTGCAGTTTCCTGGAAGCGTTTTCCGTTGACTGGTCCATACGATGAGCGATATGCAGTTGGTGTTGCGATCGCACTTTCAGGTGCTTAAGATAATTGAGCGATTCGTTGTGCACGGCCCGGTACAGGTATGCCTTTAAAGAACCTTCAATGGAGAGCGACTCTGTGCGTTCCCACAACTTGTAAAATACATTCTGAACCATTTCTTCGGCGGCAGTCTCTTCCCTGAGCAGGGTGAAAGCATATGCATGCAGGCTTTTGTAATTGGCTTTAAAGACCTCTTCAAATGCTGCTTCTTCCCGTTTTTTTAAGCGGTTTATGAGGACGTTCTCATTCACTTCCATTCTAAGGGCGTAGTAAATTGGTTCGATCGATACTGCTCCGGTCAAAAGTAGTTTATAATACAACAACTGAGGAACCGCTTACCCCTATGTATGGGGATCATAAATTTTTGATGGGATAGCAGAAGCACGGATTGAAGGAAGGATTAAAGGATTTCACGGATTAGAAAAAATGACAAGGCTGAGAAGTTGTTACGGAAGCAACATCCGTGCAATCCTTTAATCCTTCTTCCAATCCGTGATTTATTTTCCTACATTCGCGGCTAATAATTATTATCCTCATGGCTACAACAAGAATAACAGTGATGAACAACGGCTCGCTTAAAGTGGAAGGCGATTTTGAGATCGTTGACAAAGATGGCAATCAGTATGATCTCGGTGGCCGCACTGCAGTCTCTATCTGCCGCTGCGGCTTATCAAAAAATAAACCGTTCTGCGATGCTTCACACAAAGGACATTTCGAGCATGAAGCTGTAGCTTTTGCGCTGCCGCCGAAAAAAGTATAATATTGAAGGCGAGTAGGAAATGGGAAATGGCGAGTAGGGAATTAAATCGATCTACGCCCAACATTTCTTTCCTACTCGCCATTTCCCACTTCCTACTTGCCACTTACCAATCACTATCATGCGAATCGCCCCCGATAAATGGAAGCACTTCTTCGTTGGCATTGCCATGGGGCTGGTGCTGCAGGGAATAGGCTGGTGGTTGCTGCCCGCAAGTGTAGTACTTGTTTCCGTGATCGTGTTTGTGATCATCGCAGTCATCGCCTATGGATTTGAACTATTCTCAAAGATCACCGGCTTCGGCTATCACGAAGTAATGGATGCCGTCGCCACCGTCATTGGCGGCCTTATCGGCATGGCAGTGATTCTTCTAATTCAACTTAACTAAAGTCAGAGAAGTCAATGGGTCAATGGGTCATTAGGTCATTAAGTCATTAAGCTATTATGTGTATAGCAATGACCTAATGACCTAATGACCAATGACCCATTGACTTAATGACCTATTGACTGGTTTCAAAGAAACCCCTTACACCCCGGCGCCCCACACCTGCACGGCAACTTTCCATCATGATGTGTTTCGCCATAATTACACGTGAGTTCTTCTTCACGCTTAATATCGCGCAGCGCATAAAACTCTACGCGGTTGTGCGTTACCCGCATGTATGTGTTCGGGCTGCAGGAATGATTGATGTAACGAAGCTCATTGCTGTTAACGCCTGCATTCAGCGCTTTTCCATTGCCAAACTCCACCATCGCTACGCGTTTGGTTTCGTTGGCAATGCGCCTTGCTTCGCGTTGCGAAATAATAACGCCGCCCAGGTCGCCGATCTTTTTTCTTGCGGGAATACGCTCAAGCGCATACGCGCCCTTTCCATCGATCTTGCTTTTGTCTACACGCAGCGGGAAGAAGACTTTGTAGATTGGAGTATTCATAATTTGAAAATGGCTCAATAACTCAATTGCTCAATTTGCTAATTGTCACATTAATCAGCTGGCATCGCCTCTTCCGCCTCACCAAACACATACTTATTAAACCATTGCCAGTTGTGCCATATCGCTGCAAGGCGTTCTTTCGGTTTGTTGATGCCATGACCGAAACCTTTGTACACGATCAGTTTTGATGGTACGCCCCTGTCCTGCAACCCACGGTAGAGTTCATACGCATTTGGAATAGGCACACGCTTGTCGAACTCGCCGTGCTGTATCAATGTAGGCGTACGCGCCTTGTTGATGTTGGTCATGGGTGAGGTCTTCAGATAAATATTCATATCATTCCATGGAGTGTTCTGCAGGTATTGCCGGGTGAACGGAGTAACATCGGTGTTAACATAGTAGGTCACCCAATTTGAAATTCCCGCGCCTACCGAAATGGCTTTAAACATCGTTGTATTAGTGGCAAGAAAAGCAGAGATGTAACCACCCTGGCTCCAGCCCATCACGCCCATGCGTGCAGTGTCTATCATTCCCTTGCCTGCAAGATGATTTACGCCGCTGACAACATCCCACATATCACCCACGCCAAGATTGCGCACATTCAGCGCACGGAATTTTTCTCCATACCCGGCACTGCCCCTGTAATTTACCCGCAGCACCAGCGCGCCTTTCTCTACCCATTGCATAATTGGATAAACATAAGTTGGAGTAGGATCTGGAAGATCGATGCCGGTGGGACCTCCATGTATTACCACCAGGAGCGGATATTTTTTCTGAGCGTCGTAATTTTTTGGTTTAAGCAATATCCCTTCTATCATTGCATCGTCCTTGCTCTTCCAGGAGATCACTTCGTTCACCGGCGTATTCCATCCATTGATCTGCGAGGTGGTATTCGTCAATTTTTTTAATGGCTGATTGAATTTCCATAAATAGATCTCATTCAATCCATCGTAATTGCGGCCGGAAACTGCCATCCAGTCCGTATTGTCGCTAAACGAAACGGTGCTTGCAAGGTCCAGCGACAGATCAACTACTGTGGATTTGCCGGTAGCCGCATCCACACTGTAAAGGTTTTGTTTTGTTTTATTGAGGGCCCCGAGAAAAAGCCCATGTTTATTCCAGTCAACCACAAATTTATTCTCATCAATATCCTGCGCAATCTCTTTGCTCGACTGTGTATTCATATCATAAACGAACAGCCGGTTGTTCTTGTAATAAAAGCTTGTTGAATCAGTAAGCGAACTGCTGTATACAAACGCTGATCCGTCTGCATTCCATCGACTGAAAAAATCACCCGTTGGATTGGTGATCTGCGTATTCATTTTTTTTGAATCGATATCAATGAGCACAATGTCTGAAGTGATGCCAGAATTGATGAGCGGGTTTATTTGCCTGTTAAATATCACGCGTTTTCCATCGGGATGCCAATCGTAACCACCGACGTTAAAATTTCCTTCTGTCAGTTGCTTCGCAACCGGCAGCGAAACACAATCCTGTCCTTTTATCTTAGTGAGCGAATCTGTTTTTAAAGAATCTTTTTTCATGGGATAGCAGGGTACTTGTCCTGCCAGCACAATAGAATCGTAATTAAAATTCAACAACCATAAATGGCTCAGCCTGTATTCTTCCCCTTCCACGCCAAATGCACCAAAGCGGTCTTTAATGGTCTTATCGCGCTTGCTTTCTGCCATTGTTTTTGAGTAGAGAATGCGTTTGCCGTCGGGGCTCCACTCGTATGAATTGATGCCGTCTTCATCCCTGGTTACCTGCATGGCCTCGCCACCGAGTACATTGATGATATAGAGTTGGGTTTTTTCGCCACGGTCTGCCAGAAAGCTTACAAACCTGTTGTCGGGCGTAATTCTGGCTGAAGAGCTGCTGTTCTTGTTGGTGCGGGTAAGCTGAACAGGTGTCTCGCCATCGCGGCTCATCCATAATTCTGAATCGTAGCTATTGGCCGTCCAGTCTGTACTGGAAACGGTATATACAACCGTTCTTCCGTCGGGCGAAATAACCGGCGATCCTACACTTTTAAGGCTGATCCATTTTTCGAAAGAGATGGATGCATTTTTCTGTGCAAAGCCGGGCAAAGCGTAAACGAGCAATGCAACGGCAAAAAGACGTTTCATAAGCAGCTTGGGTTTGCGCTAATGTACGCCTAATCAGCCAATCAGCTAATTAGCTGATTGTGTAAATTAGCTGATTAGCTGATTGTAAAGCAGCCCGTTGACCAATGACTTATTGACCTAATGACTTATTCGAGGCCCTAAATAAAGCGCTGTCCGAATTAATTCCCAGTTCCTTATTTTTACACCTCATTACAAACTATGCCGCTAGACAAAAACCGACAGTTTCTCGATTTCGAAAAACCTATCAAAGATCTTTTTGAAGAGATAGAGGATCTGAAAAAGAAAGCCGAGAAAAGCAAGGTGGATTACAGTGAAGTGATCCGCAAGCTGGAAGACAGCATTGTTGAACGCCGCAGGGATATTACCCAGAATCTCAGCAGCTGGCAGAAAGTTCAGTTGAGCCGGCACCCGGACAGGCCGTATACACAGAAATATATAGAGAAGGTCTTTACAAATTTCGTAGAGCTGTTCGGCGATAGAAATGTAAAGGACGATAAGGCCATGATAGGCGGCTTTGCGCAGCTCGATGGACAGACCGTTATGATTGTTGGGCAGCAAAAAGGCATCAATACCAAGATGCGCCAGATGCGCAATTTTGGTATGGCAAACCCGGAAGGCTACCGCAAGGCTTTGCGCCTGATGAAGCTGGCGGAAAAATTCAATAAGCCCGTAATCACTTTAATAGATACGCCCGGCGCTTACCCCGGCCTGGAAGCTGAAGAGCGCGGACAGGGCGAGGCCATTGCCCGCAATATTTTTGAAATGTGCCGGCTTAAGGTGCCTATTATCTGTGTCATCATTGGCGAAGGTGCATCAGGCGGCGCATTGGGCATTGGCGTGGGTGATAAAGTTTTTATGCTGGAGAATACCTGGTATACCGTTATCTCCCCCGAAAGCTGCAGCTCCATTCTCTGGCGTAGCTGGGAAATGAAAGAGAAGGCAGCAGACCAGTTGAAGCTTACTGCCGATCACATGTATAATTTCAAGTTGATAGATGGAATTATTCCGGAGCCGATTGGCGGCGCTCATTGGGATTATAACGAAGCGGCTGCATTGCTGAAGCCTTATCTCATAAACACTATAAAAGAATTACAGATTCTTACTCCTGAGGAAAGGGTACAAAAACGAATAGATAAATATTGCCAGATGGGTTTCTGGGATGAAGAGATAGGACATCTTGCAGTTGCAGAACCGCCGGCAGAGCCTGAGCCCACCATTAATAACAACGACCAGCAACATCAATAATAAAATCCCAAATCTCAAATTCCCTTATGTCTCTACGCGATACACTCAAAGGCACAGGTGTAGCATTGGTTACTCCTTTCAAAAATAATTTCGAGATTGATTTTGATGCTTTGGGTAAGGTGATCGATTTCGTGCTGGAAGGTGGTGTTGAATACATCGTTACACTTGGTACTACAGGTGAAACCCCTACGCTTGAACGGTCAGAAAAGCTGGACATCGCCATTTACACCATTGAGAAAGTGGGTAGCCGGGCGCCTGTAGTAATAGGCATCGGCGGCAATAATACGCACGAGCTGGTGCGTGACCTTCAAACATTCCCTGTTGAGAAAACGGTGGCGGTGTTGAGCGCGAGCCCATACTATAATAAGCCTTCGCAGGAAGGATTGTTTTATCATTACAAGGCGCTGGCAGAGGCTTCTTCAAAACCCGTAATTCTTTATAATGTACCTGGCCGCACAGGCAGGAACATGAATGCTGTCACCACCATTCGTTTGGCCAACGAGGTAAGCAATATTGCGGGTATCAAGGAAGCCAGTGGCGATATGCAGCAATGCATGCAGATACTGCGTGATAAGCCTAAGGATTTTTTAGTGGTGAGTGGGGATGATAACCTGGTGCTGCCACAGATCGCCTGCGGCATGGATGGTGTGATAAGCGTTGCTGCCAATTGCTTTCCAAAATATTTTTCTGAAATGACCAGGCTGTGTCTTGCCGGAGATTTCAAAGCGGCAAAAGCCATCAACGATAAGCTGATGGAAGGATATGATCTGCTGTTTGCAGAAAACAATCCTGCGGGTGTAAAAGCATTCCTGGCAGAACTGGGCGTTATTGAAAACTTCCTCAGGCTGCCGGTTATTCCTTTGAGTGAAGGCCTTGCGAAAAAAGTAAAAGAATACCTTAAGGGTATAGGCAATTAATTATGAACTTAAAATTCTTACCATTTCTTTTACCGGTGCAATTTTCTATGGCACAGCATTCCGTACGGGTAATTGTAACACCGCCTTCAAAAGATAGCGTAAAGGAAATCTTCATGGCTGGCAGCTTCAATGGCTGGAACCCGCGCGATGAAACCTTTAAGCTTCGCAGGGACGATAAAGGCAATTTTATTTTGCTGATGAAAAACGTGCCCGCCGGCGACTATGAATATAAGTTTACGAGAGGAGGATGGGAAACTGTGGAGATGGGTGCGAACGGCCAGGGAGTGGGCAACCGCAAGTTGAACCTTGCTTCGGACACCACTATTCAGGCGAGTGTTGCAGGTTGGGCCAGTGGCGCTAATCCGGTTCGTAAACATACAGCCAGCGCTAACGTGCAGATTATAGATACATCTTTTTATATACCCCAGTTGAAGCGTCATCGACGGATATGGGTTTACCTCCCGCCTGGCTATGCAAAAAGTAAAAAGCGTTATCCTGTTTTGTATATGCACGATGGGCAAAATCTTTTTGACGATGCCACATCTTTTTCGGGCGAATGGGGTGTTGATGAAACCCTGGACTCATCAAAGAAACACTGCATAGTCATCGGCATCGATAACGGTGCAATAAAGCGCATGAACGAATACAATCCTTACGATAACGAACGATTTGGAAAGGCAGAAGGAAAGGAGTACGTTGACTTTATTGCAAAAACACTGAAGCCTTATATCGATAAAAAATACCGTACGCTCGCAGATAAGAACAACACTACTGTTGCAGGCAGTTCAATGGGCGGATTGATCTCGATGTATGCCATTCTCCGGCACCCGAAAGTATTTGGCGCAGCAGGCGTATTTTCACCTTCGTTCTGGATAGCCCCGCAGTTGTCTGCTGATCTTAACAAAATGGTCAGCACAGCCACGCACCAGAAAAGCAGGATCTATTTTTATGCAGGCGAGCGTGAAAGTAAAGACCTGGTGAGAGAAGTGCTGGCCGTGTTTGAAACCATGCGACGGAAAGCAGGAAACAAAATGGAAGTAAAGATCAATGCCGAAGGCGAGCACAATGAAGCAACCTGGCGGCAGGAGTTTCCGGCGTTTTATAACTGGATTATGAAGTAGTTATCCCAACAGATTTTTATGAAGACCATTTTCGTTTTAAGCATCCTGGCAATGCTGCTGTCTTTTCCCCTGCAGGACAAAGGCACGTTCCGGCTGTTGAAGCAACTGGAAGGCGGCTGGAAAATGACGACAGATAAAAGTACAATTTATGAGCATTGGAGCATTACAGCCGAGAGTGAAATGATCGGCAAGAGTTATGCTTTGAGAGCAAGCGATAGTATCCTTCTCGAGCGTGTGAAGCTGGCCCAGAATGAAACCGGGATTTATTACATGCCTTCGGTTGAGAGGCAGAACAGGGGAAGGGCCGTTTCTTTCAGGCTGATCAAATCAGAGCAAATGAAATTTGTATTTGAAAATAAAGCCCACGATTTTCCGCAACGCGTCATTTATCATATAGTCAACAAAGATTCCCTGCACGCGTGGATAGAAGGAACAAAAAACGGCAAAGAACGCAGGTCCGACTATTACTATAAGAGAGTGAAATAAATGCGCAATTGCTCAATACTCAATGGCTCAAGGAACACCATTTTCACATTGCGCAATTTTTATATTTTCAAATTAAACCCTATACGTCACCCCTTCCAGCGCCAACTCCGTATTAGGAAAAATTTCTTTTGCCTCCAGTTCAAATGCATCCAGCTTTTCATACTTCGAGCTGAAATGTCCTACCAGCAATTTACCTACAGCAGCTTTGAGTGCTATCAATGCAGCCTGGGTGGTAGTGCAATGAAAACGTGCGGCAGCGCGTTCTTCAAGGTCTTTTAAATAAGTGGCTTCGTGATACAGCATGTCAACGCCATATACTTTTTCCGCTATCGTTTCATTATAAGCCGTGTCGGCAGCAAACGCATAAGATTTAGGAATAGCGCCGGGGTCGGTCACTAAATCATTCAGGATGATATCGCCTGATTGATTGGTGTAATCTTCACCCTGCTTTAACCTGTCAAAGAATGTAGCGGGAATTTCATGCGCTCTTGCTTTAACGGGATTCACTTTGCGTGGCGCTTTCACCTGTGCAAACCTGAAGCCCCAGCATTCTATGCGGTGAAAAACCCTGAATGCTTTTACTTCGAACTTATCGGTTTTAATAATGATGCCTTCTTCAATAAGCGGATGAAAATGCAAGGTATAAGGCAGGGTAGTGGATGCTACATCCAGTTGCCATTGTATAAGGTCCATCAAAGGTGGGGGTGCAAAAAGATGAAGGTCCTGCTCGCGGTTCATAAGCCCCATGCTGGTAAGAAGGCCTATCAGTCCGAAATAATGATCTCCGTGCAAATGCGAAATGAAAATATGGCTGATGCGGCTGCGGCGCATTTTATAACGGGCCAGTTGCATTTGCGTGCCTTCGCCGCAATCTACCAGGAACAGGTGATCGTCAAGCGTTACTACCTGTGCGGTGGGATGGCGGTCATAAGCGGGTAAGGCAGAATTATTCCCCAGGATAGTAACAGCTAACATATGTAATGGCCCAGATAAATTTTTGTGTGAATGAAGGTAGCACCGGAATGGGTACTTCGCGTTTCAAGATAAAATTTATTACTGAAACCGGCGCAAAGTGGATGCGATTGATGAAAGATAACTGGTGCCAAAGAGATTAAGATGGATCAGCAATGGGTATAAATTACACACTTCCCATTGCTCACGATGGTTTGCAGTAAGGGGACGCCAGTAGTTGTATGCATCGTAAAAAGATGGGTCAAACCCTCCGAATAAAGTGGTCATGCCCAGGTCCATGCCGGCATGTCCGTAATATACTGCAGGATCGATCAGTACAGGCTCTGAAGATTCGTTGCAAAGAAAATTGCCACTCCACAGGTCTCCATGAACCAGGCAGGGAGGGCCCGGTTCAAATATCTCTTCCATTTTATCATACAGAGCAGAAAACTCCTGCAACATGCCGGAGATTACTTTTCCATTGTCCACGGCAAGTTCCAGTTGCGGCATAAGCCTTCTTTCGCGAAAGAAATTGCACCAGTTATCCATTGGTGTATTATCCTGTGGCAATGCGCCCATGTAGTTGTCTTCATTCCATCCAAACAAAGGCTGCGGGTGGGCAGGGTCTTTCCAACTGTGCAGCTTTGCGAGCTGCTCCCCGAATTTCTTCCAGAAGGCTGGTGTACGCTCGCCCTGTTCTATCCATTCCATCAGTAATACCTGATAGTTCTTCCAACCGTAAACACCGATAACATCAGGTGTAGCAATGCAGCCGGTTGAGCGGAGAGCCGTTAGGCCGTTGGCCTCTTTCGCAAATAATTCCGGGTATGCATCGGCTTTATTGATCTTGCAAAAAAGGGTCTTATCTCCGGCAGTAATCTTCCGGCTATCGTTAATGGAGCCACCTTCAACACCCTTGAATGGAAGATTGGGTGAGGACTGGCCCGTCTGTTGTAAAATGATTTGTTGAATGAATTCTCGAAGCGGCTTTTGCATTCGGGATCAGTTTTGTTATCGGGAGTTTCGGGGCGATAACGTTCCCCGCGAATGGGCAATAGTTTGCCCAGTTATGATTGACTGTTAACCTTCTTCATCACCCAACAGTTCCCTTTCTATTTCTTCCATTTGAACAATATCCCAGGCTTCGCTCTCTGTAGGCGTGGTATTCATTACTTCCAGCAACCCCTGCTGGTCCAGTAATGTTTCGACCAGTGGTGGTATCTCGCAGAAAACGAACGAGGCATTATTTTCGTAAAAGTATTGTTGAAGATTGGCCAGGCTTTCCGCCGCTTCAGCATCCACGTGAACCAGGTCCTTTAAATTGAACACGATATTTTTAACGTCGTTTTGTAATAAGGGAAGCAAAGAATTCTTCAATTCTGCTGTCATATTAGCAGAGAGATCGTTCGAATTCAGCGTTATGACATGGAATTTTTGCCTGGTATCAATTTTGACCAACATACACTTAAAAATGTTAACAGCCGTTAATAGATGAACAAGAACAAGTCTCAAAAATATTCGTTATTATTGTATCATACTCAATTAATTAAAAATGGATAACAACTTTTCAGCCCAGGTGAAGGAGATTATTTCGTTCAGCAGGGAGGAAGCGTTAAGGTTGGGCAACGATTTTATAGGGACGGAACATTTACTACTGGGCCTGATCCGGGAGGGTGACAATACTGCCATCAAGATACTGAAGGGTTTGAATGTGGACCTGTATGAGTTAAGAAAGGAAATAGAATTGGCAGTAAAGGATAAAACTGGAAAGAACATAGCTAATATCAATAGCTTACCTCTTACCAAGCAGGCAGAAAAAGTGATTCGTGTAACTGTGCTCGAGGCCAAAGCGCTTAAAAGCCCTACTGTTGAAACAGAGCACCTGATGCTCTCGATTTTAAAGAACAAAGAAAATATCGCTACTCAAATTTTAAATCAATACGACGTGGATTACGATCTTTTCCGCAATGAGCTCGGCGTTGTAAAAAGCAACGAAGTTCGAAGCGAATACACCGATGAAAACGACGACGATTTCGATGATGAGAAAAAATACTCCCAGCAAAAATCAAAAGCAAGCGGTAATGCTAAAAGTAAAACGCCGGTGCTTGATAATTTTGGACGGGACATTACAAGATTGGCAGAAACAGGCGCCCTTGATCCTATTGTAGGCAGGGAAGAAGAGATTGAACGTGTGTCGCAGATACTGTCACGCCGTAAAAAGAACAACCCTATTCTGATTGGTGAGCCTGGTGTAGGTAAAACCGCCATTGTAGAAGGGCTTGCGCTTCGCATTGTGCAGCGTAAAGTATCAAGGGTATTGTTCGACAAGCGTGTGATCTCTCTTGATCTTGCTGCTCTCGTGGCAGGTACAAAATACCGCGGCCAGTTTGAAGAGCGCATGAAAGCCATCATGAATGAGCTCGAGAAGAACAGGGATGTTATTCTATTCATCGATGAAATACATACCATTGTTGGTGCCGGTGGCGCCAGTGGTTCACTGGATGCTTCCAATATTTTCAAGCCGGCGCTTGCGCGTGGCGAACTGCAATGCATAGGCGCATCAACCCTGGATGAGTATAGAATGTACATTGAAAAAGACGGAGCGCTTGATCGCCGTTTTCAGAAAGTAATGGTAGATCCCCCAAGCGTGGAAGAAACCATTATGATCCTCAACAACATTAAATCCAAGTACGAAGATTATCACAACGTAACCTATAGTGATGATGCTATTGATGCCTGCGTGAAGCTGAGTGATCGTTATATGACAGATCGCCTGTTGCCTGACAAAGCAATTGATGTATTGGATGAAGTTGGCGCAAGGGTGCACCTGAAGAACATTAATGTTCCCCAGGAAATAGTAGACCTGGAGAAGAAGATAGAAGACGTAAAGAATGAGAAGAACAAGGTTGTAAAAAGCCAGAAGTTCGAAGAGGCTGCTTCTTTGCGTGATGCAGAGAAGCGTTTGCAGGAAGAACTGGAGCGTGCAAAAGCACAGTGGGAAGAAGAAAGCAAGCACAAGCGCTATCCGATAGACGAAGAAAACATTGCCGAAGTGGTGAGCATGATGACAGGCATACCAGTGAAGAGAATGGTACAGGCAGAAAGCGAGAAGCTTCGCCACATGGCAGACGATATGAAACAGATGGTGGTGGGACAGGAAGATGCTATCAGCAAAGTGGTAAAAGCCATTCAGCGTAACAGGGTAGGTTTGAAAGATCCTAAGAAGCCGATTGGTACGTTTATATTCCTTGGACCTACAGGTGTTGGTAAAACGGAGTTGGCGCGAGCCCTTGCCCGTTATATGTTCGACAGCGAAGATGCATTGATACGGATCGACATGAGTGAATACATGGAAAAATTCACAGTGAGCCGTTTGATAGGCGCGCCTCCGGGATATGTAGGATATGAAGAAGGCGGACAATTAACAGAGAAAGTGCGCAGGAAGCCTTATTCTGTGATCCTGCTGGATGAAATAGAAAAAGCACACCCTGATATTTACAACATTCTGTTACAGGTGTTAGACGATGGTCAGTTGACCGATGGATTGGGAAGGAAGGTTGACTTCAAGAACTCAACCATCATCATGACCTCTAATATTGGTGCACGCCAGTTGAAAGACTTTGGGGACGGTGTTGGTTTTGCTACTAGCGCACGCAACCAGAACTCTGACGAAAATAACAAGGCAGTGATTGAAAAAGCACTGAAGCGTACATTTTCTCCGGAGTTCCTTAATAGGATTGATGATGTGATCATCTTCAACAGCCTGAACAAGGAGCACATCTTCCAGATCATCGATATACTGATGAAAGGAGTGCTGAAGAGGTTGAACAGCCTTGGATTTTCACTGGAACTCACTGAAGATGCGAAGAGCTTCCTTGCAGAGAAAGGGTATGATCAGCAGTTTGGCGCCCGTCCTTTGCACAGGGCCATCCAGAAATACCTGGAAGATCCTTTAGCAGAGGAAATACTAAGCATGAATATTAAGCAGGGAGATGTGTTGGTAGGCGATCTTGACAAAGAGAATTCAAAACTGAAATTCCACTTCCAGGAGCCTGCTACAAAGGAAAAATCACAGGCATAAGGGAAAATCACCCAATTAATTGGGTTAAAATACGGGTAAAAACAGGCCATCCGCCTTTGGCGGGTGGCCTGTTTGTTTGTTACCTTAGCTGGAATTAATTATTAAACCTTATCACATGTTACGAAAACCTTTTTGGCGAATATTCGCAATAGTTGGCTGCGTGCTTCTAACTACGGCCTGCCAGAAAAACACAACTCCATCCCAGGAAGTTTTAAGTGAGCAGAAAAGAAATGCTCTTATGACTAAAGTCAGAACCGACACCATCTTTAAGCAATGGCAGGAAAATCAAAAAAAAGGATTTGAGCTAATGAAGGCAGCTGTAAAGACAGGGAAAATAGATGTTGCGAAAATGAAAGCATATCAACCTAATGGGAAAGAAGCTGATTACATCACTGCTCTAAAAGAAGCCGGGATGGTTAATGCGGAAGAGTTCAATGCTATTAATAAAAAAGGAATGGAGTTATTGCGGCAGTTGTGGAAAAAATATCCAGATCTTAAAAAATTATCGCCGGATGATTTTGTTGAATTAGGAAAAAAAGAAAAAGTAACAACTCAAAAACCTCAACTATGAAACAAATATTCTGCTTGTTGATTGCGGTTATATTATTTCAGTACCTAAGCGCTAAAACTTCTGAACCTGAAATTGATTTGAAAATATATACTGCACCTATAAATGCTGATCCCTGTATGAATGAATATAATGCTTTAAGCGCTATCAACGAAATGGGGTTTAGCTATGCGGTTTCGTCATGTTACCAGGTTTACCAATTTCCATATAATACTCAGTGCCATTCCCAGGCTATTCAAACCTGGAGCTTTTATCAGGATCAGCTTTTCGAACAATTGGTCACATGTCAGAATGGTAATCCCGCAAAACCCAAAAGAAAAAATTAGCTTGTTACTTCTAAAGTCCAGTGAGGGAATAAAGTGGGCTGATGGTTTTCTGATATAAGCCTTTTCTTATACTGATCGTGTTTCCAGAAATTTTCTGCATTTTTGTGCAGATAACGGGAATGAAAAAGATCATTATTACGATAGATGGCTGGTCGTCCTGCGGCAAAAGCACGCTGGCTAAGCAACTTGCAAAAGAGCTGAACTATCTCTACATTGATAGCGGCGCAATGTATCGCGCCATCACGCTTTATTTTTTGCGCAACCACGTAGACTGGACAAGACCACGCGCTGTGCATGATGCATTGCAGGAGATTAACCTTGAATTTATTTATAATAATAAAACTCATCAAAGTGAAATGCATCTGAATGATGAGAATGTAGAGTATGTGATTCGGGACCTTGTAATAGCAGAAAAGGTGAGCGATGTGGCCGCTATTCGCGAAGTGCGGGAGTTTGCTGTGGCTCAACAACAAGGCATGGGTATGCAGAAAGGAATTGTAATGGATGGAAGGGATATAGGGACTGTAGTATTTCCTGATGCGGAATTGAAGATATTTATGACGGCAGATAATTCTGTTCGTGTAGAAAGAAGGTTTCGTGAGTTATATGCAAAGAATCCTGCTATAACCATTGAAGAGGTAAAGGCAAATCTTGAAATGCGCGATTATATTGATTCGCATCGTGAGGTTAGCCCACTGCGTAAAGCTCCTGATGCGATTGAGTTGGACAATACAGGCATCAGCATGAAACAGCAATTGGAACTCGCTCTTAAATGGGCGAAAGAAAAACTTGCTGAGGCAGTGGTATAATTATCAAAGCACCATATTGGGAAAGTGCTATATACTGCACAATAAATAATCAGTGTTGCTTTATTTGCGCAAATGCGGTTGCGTTTGTATTTTGGCGCATCAACGGGAGAATAAGTCCCGTAATTAATCCATAAAACAATACCTTATGAAGGCAACCTTTTACCTGGCTGTTCTGGCCTTGATATTTACTTCCTGCAAAAAAGATCCCTTTACTATTCCTGATATAACTCCGCAGCCAAGTCTGCAGGCAAAAATATACCCGGCTGTAACTGAGCCAAGAGACGTTGTATTGGGTGATACGAATGCAGTATTTAAAGTAGGGGAGCGCATAACCATTTACGTTCCTTACGAAAGCAACTATGATCATGTTACTTCTGCAACGCTGAATATAATGGACGAATCCGGAGAACTGGTAGCTTCTTTCGATATGACCTATACAAATGATATGACGGCCGGAGCGGTTAATGTTCCTGTGCAACTGCAGGGATCGAATTTTGTATTTGCTTCAATCGATCTGCAGGAACAATACGCGGGTAAAACGCTCAGCATTCAAACGCAGGTAAGTGGAGATAGAACCTTATCTGACGATTATATGAAGAATGCGTTTTCAGTAATGTATTAAAATCTTTTTTTATTTTAATTGATAGAGGACCCTGGCGAAAGCTGGGGCTTTTTTTGTTTATCCTGTGACATGAATTTGCAAAGCATATGAGGCGGAGCGGGCTTATTCATTTAGTATTTATACGAATCGTTTTTATGGATATTTACGATGCCAAAAGTATTTTTACTATGAATTTTGTAATTCGTATTTTCCTCGCTATTTTGTGCTTCTTACGAAAAAACACTTCGGAACTTTACGCGAAATCTTATATTCTAAAACCTCCTAACCTTATCTTCCGATCTCAGTCGCGCGCCTCTCTCAGGGGTGATGAATGTATAAAAATTCCGGTAACTCCTTTCTGTTTCTTATTGTTCTTATTCCTATGAATCTGAAGTTAGAGATTGCACCTATACCCCAAACTTGTAGAATATGGCCCTAAACAAATTGTTACCCCATGAACGACCAGGTTACAGGCGATGAGATTATAAATAAATTTAAAAACGGCAGCACAGAATCACTTAGCACTCTATTTAACCTTCATTATACACCGCTCTGCTTCTTTGCACAGCGGTTGATTGATGATAAGGACGAGGCGGAGGATATTGTTGTTGACGCTTTTGTTAAGCTATGGGAGAGGCGCCCGGATGTGAAGTCTATGCAGAACGTCAAAGCTTATTTATATATAGCCACAAGGAACGCCTGTTTTAATTACCTGAGAAAGTCTGAACGTACCAGCAAACTGCAGTCTGACCTGATGTATCTGCTCTCCGGCCGTGAGGAGCACACTTTAGACGATATCATAAAAGCCGAAGTTTTTGATAAAGTATACCAGGCTCTGGAAAGCCTGCCGCCTCAGTGTAAAAAAATAGCATTTATGAGTTTTATTGATGGCATGAAGAACCAGGAGAT
>JBAVMD010000820.1:0-3760 GCA_049689695.1 Chitinophagaceae bacterium
CAGAACCCTTTATGCAGTGATTGTATTCAGCGGCCGGACTGCCAGGCTTTTGAGCATGGGTGGGTGAGCGACCTCCCCGTAAAGCAAAAAGCGCTGGTAAGAAGAACAAGATGGTTCAATTATTTTATCATCCGGCAGGATGAGCAGGTATATATTCAGCAGCGAAACGGAAAAGATATCTGGACGAATCTTTTCGAGTTCATTTTGTATGAATCCGATGGCGCATTGCTTTCAGACACGATCGGTCTGGAGGATTATGTAGACGGATTGATTGGCCACAAAGGCTTTAGCATTAAAGAAGTTTCGAAACCATACCGGCAGTTGCTTACCCACCAGACTATTATCGGCCAATTCATTACTATTCAGCTTACCCGTCCGCCGCGCAAGCCGGCATCTTCCCTGCTTGTTTTGAAAGATGTACTAAAGACATATCCTTTTCCCAGGATGATTAATGCATACATGCAGGATTCAAAAACGGTTGATTAGCGTACCCTTAAATGACTGAAAAGTTGTATTTTTTTGTTTTAAAAAAATTAACTTTAAAAAGAATTCGTTTGAACAGGAGTTGTAAACTTTAAAATAAGTGTATGCGAGGTGTAAACAGGGTTATGCTGATCGGGAATTTAGGCAGAGACCCGGACGTACAATATCTGGAAGGAAATATCGCCGTTGCTAAGTTTCCCCTGGCCACAACAGAAACTTTTAAAGACCGGGCCGGAAAGCTGATATCGCAAACCGAATGGCATACCGTGGTGTTATGGAGAGGCCTGGCAGAACTGGCACAGAAGTATTTACACAAAGGAAGTCTCGTATATATTGAAGGTCGCCTGCGTACGCGCAGCTGGGAAGATAAAGAGGGCAATAAAAAGTTCGCAACGGAAATTGTGGGTGATAACCTCATCATGCTCGATAAAAGAGCAGACGGCATGGGGGGCCATGGCAGTACGCATGGAAGCGGGCATGACGTGGAAGGAGGAGATGCACCGCCATCTGTAAGTGAATCTTCGCAGGACTTACCATTTTAGAACATAAAGTTTATTTTTGTAACTCGTTTCCGCAGGGCAGGCCTTTAGACCTGCCTTTCTGATTACGATACTTATTCACGAAAAACCAACCTGATTTGGATTACCTGACTGCTTATATACATGCATTACATCCTGAATTCGCTACCATCTTATTAGCCGCCAGCCTGAACACCAGCACCATTCTCGGAGTGCTTATTCTTTTCCTGCTTATTCTTTCGTTCATAGTGTCGGGCTCTGAAGTTGCTTTGTTCTCGCTTACTTTCAAAGACATCAATGTACTGAAGACCAAGCAGGGCAATCCGTGGAAGCGCATTGTTACGCTGTTGGAAGAACCTAAAATATTACAGGGAGTTTTAAAGATCGCCAACACGGTGATCAATATTGCCATCATCATTCTCGCAAACTTCCTCATCGATCAGCTGATGGTGGTAAAGAACAACCTTTGGGGAGTTCAGTTCATAGTAAAAGTGGTATCGGTAACATTCATACTGCTATTTTTTGGGCAGGTCATGCCACGGATATGGGCCACTCAGAACAACTTCCAGTTTCTTTACATCACCTCGTCGGTTGTAGAGCTGATCTACGATGTTTTCAGGCGCATCAGCGTCTGGCTCACCGGACTTTCTGATAAAATTGAGCGCCTGCTTGGCGGAGGAGGCACCTCATCCTACAATATCGATGACCTCACCAACCAGAGTGATGCCAGCGAGGAAGAAAAGAACATCATCAAAGGCATAGCAAAGTTTGGAAATATTACCGTGAAGCAGATCATGCAAACCCGGCTTGATGTAAGCGGCGTAGATCACGGCTTAAGCTTTACGGGGCTTAAGCAAAAGATAGAAGAACTGCATTATTCCCGCCTGCCTGTGTTTAAAAAGAACCTGGATGAAATTGCGGGCATGGTGCATACCAAAGATGTATTGTCTTACCTGAACGAGGCTGATGATTTTGACTGGCATAAGCTGCTGCGCGCCCCCTATTTTGTGCACGAGCAAAAACTGATAGAAGACCTGCTGAAAGAATTTCAATCCAAGCGTATTCACTTTGCCATTGTGGTAGATGAATTTGGCGGCACCAGCGGTATTGTTACCCTGGAAGATATACTCGAAGAGATCATAGGCGATATCAAAGATGAATTTGACGATGAAGAGAGCGGCAATAAAAAGATTGATGACTACACTTATATTTTCGAGGGTCGTACCATGATCAACGATGTTTGCAAGATGATGGGCCTTCCTCCCGATACATTCGATGATGTGCGGGGCGATAGCGATTCACTCGCAGGATTGATACTTGAGCTGGGCGGTTACATACCACAGGTGAACGATGTAATTCCATGCGGTGATTTTGAATTCACCATTATAGAAGCACATCGCAACCGCATCAATAAAGTTAAAGTGGCCATCAAACCCATGGTAGAATAATAGATTTGCAATTATGGTGTTCAGACTTATTTTCAGCGCACTTATTGCCCTTATATTTTTTACAGCCTGTAACAGCGATTACATGCCGAAACAGCGCGGGTATTTCCAGATACCTTTGCCTGAGCATAAATACCAGGTGTTCGACCAACCGGGCTATCCTTACACCTTTGAGTACCCGGTTTATGCCAAGGTGCTGAAGGACTCCACTTTTTTTGAAGACAAGCCTGAAAATCCATACTGGATCAATATTGATTTCCCTCAATTCAACAGCCGCATTTACATCAGCTATAAGCAGGTAGGCACGCAAACGTTCGACAAGCTGCGCGACGATTCTTATAAAATGACCTATAAGCACACCCTTAAGGCTACTTCCATTGAAGATTCTCTTATGGAAACACCGCAGGGTATCACGGGTGTGTTTTTTAATGTGGGTGGAAATGCCGCTACCGGCCGGCAGTTCTTTCTTACAGATACTTCAAAGCATTTCCTGAGGGGCGCGCTGTATTTTGATGCTACGCCCAACGAAGATTCCCTGAGCATTGTGAATGCATTCCTGGAGAAGGACATGCAGCACATGATCAACAGCTTTAGATGGAAGAATTAATGTGAAAATGTGAAAATGGCTCAATAGCTCAATGAGCGGCCTGCAACTTCTTTCATTGAGCTATTGAGCCATTTTCAAATTTTCACATTCCCTCATTTCATACCTTCGCAGCAAACTTTTCCACGTGATAGAAATAGGTAAGGTCCTCGTAAGTGACCAGGTTATTGAAGAGCAGTTTGTTTGCGACCTTTCCAAATGCAAGGGCGGCTGTTGCGAAGACGGCGATGCCGGGGCGCCGCTTACCAAGGAAGAGCTGAAGATCATTGACCGCGTTTATGAAATTGTAAAACCTTATATGACCCGTGAAGGCATTGAAGAGGTAGAGCGTGTTGGAAAATATCTCTACGATGCTGAGTTCGGTTGGGTAACCCCCACAGTTGAAGGTAAGATCTGCGCATACGGCTACCGTGATGAAAATAACATCATCAAATGCGCATTTGAACAGGCTTATTACGACGGAAAGGTAGAATGGAAAAAACCCATCAGCTGCCACCTGTTCCCCATCAAAACAAAAAAGACCAAGGTATACGAATTGGTGAATTATGAGCCGCGTCCTTCATTGTGCCGCGCGGCCTGCTCCATGGGCAAAAAGCTTAAAGTGCCCGTTTACCAGTTTTTGAAAGAAGCATTGATCCGCAAATACGGCCCTGATTTTTATGAGGCGCTGGATGAAGTGGCAGTGCGGTATTTTGATAACAAACGTGCGG
>JBAVMD010000821.1:0-2397 GCA_049689695.1 Chitinophagaceae bacterium
GTAAATGATGCTTTCAGCGCCTTAACCCCGGATATCGATAATATTTACCGGGATGCTACCGGTTATAATCTATCAAGCTGGAAAACCAATCAGGCCGCATTGGTAACCGCCAGTGGCGCCGCCGCTACCGCCATACCATTTTTACATCTGGTAGGAATTCCTGCCGATGTTGCTTTTTTAATGAACAGGATGTCTGTTTGTTCATTTGGGATAGGTGCGATTATTTGCGACGACAACAAATTTGGTAATATCCTAGAAAAAGAAGACTTCGCGATAATCTTAGGCAGATGGTGCAATGATGAAAGCCTCTCAAACGCAGCAATGTCGAAAATGGCGGCTGAAGTGTCTTCAAAAACCGGGAATAAAGTCCTTGCTAAACAATTAGCCAAGGTGGCTAGTAAGCAATTAGGGCTTATGGTGGGAAAAAAATTAGGCGGCAAGGCAGGCGTAAAATTAGGAGCTAAATTCGGCGCCAAGCTCGGAACAAAGGCAGCAGCCGGCTTTATTCCGTTCTTCGGCGCAGCGGTAGGTGGAACTATCAATTTATACTTTATTACACAGATACAAACGGAGGCAGAAAGTTATTACCGGTTCAAGATAACATTGGCAAAAGCATAGGACGAATAGATTTTGAAAATACTATTGTAACGAACCTTTTTTATTATGCACCTGGAATAGCAGGTCAAGGTTGGCCCCCAATGCTTTTTCCAATGAAGCCTTCAGATCTTCGGGATAAGGATGTTTAAATTTCCATTCATCAAAATACGCGTGCATGGCATTATCCAGCTTGTCCCTGCCGGCATTCAGTTCCAGAATATACATCCAGATAGCAGTTTTAATATATACCACTATGCCATACTCCTCTTTATTGTCAAACGAAGCAGAATGGGTTTCAATAGGCTTTTCCATCGGCATGCGTGCAAACACACTATAGATACCCGCTACAAACTGGTCCATTGGCTTTGCCTTCAGATCACTGGGCACCTGGTCGCCGAAAATACTATTGCCTTTATACTTAACTGCCTCGTACCTGAATTGGTAGTAAGTGTTAATGCCTTCGTCCATCCAGGCATGCTGCCGCTCATTACTTCCCAGTATTCCGTAAAACCAATTATGGCCAACTTCGTGGGCGATCACTCCATCCAATCTTAATTCATCGGCTTCAGGGCTGGTGATGTGCGTGATCATGGGATATTCCATTCCGCCCGACATCAGGTTCTTCGGGCCTTCAACAGCAGCCACCACCGGGTAGGGATATTCGCCTACCCATAACGAATAATATTTTACTGCATCTTTAATATACTCTACGCTTCCTTCCCAAAGCGAATTACCCTTTGTCTGATGATAAGAAAACACATCTACTACTTTTCCCGATGCCAATTGCAGGCTATCGTACTCAATGATAAAATTCTTATCTGCAAACCATGCAAAATCATGTACGTTCTCCGCAGTGTAAGAAAGCGTTTTTGAAGTATTTGCCGCAGCGGGAACATATTTCTGAACACCTGTTTTGTTAGACAGGCCGAGTTGCTTGTACGTTTTTAATTCATCTTCATTCTGCAGCACGCCTGTTGCGCCTACTACGTAAGAAGAAGGCAGGCTGATATTCACTTTAAAACTTCCATACTCACTGTAAAATTCTCCCTGGTCAAGGTAGGGCATTTCATGCCAGCCTTTACGGTCGTACACTGCAGGCTTGGGATACCACTGGCAGATGATGTAAGATTGATTGCCGTCGTGACCCATCCGCGAAACATAGCTGGGCAGCTTTACAAAAAACGGACTGGTCAACTTTACTTTTTCGCCTTTCGCGAGGGGCTTTGAAAGATAAACTTTCACGATGTCGATATGTTCGGGGTGCGCTTCCATTTTCAGCTTCTGCCCATCCGCCATAAAATCAAGGCTGTCGAGATAGCCGCGGTCTTTCATTCCTTTCCAGCGCTTCTTTCCGTCCCTATCGCGGTAAAGTTGTTTTGCAAACGCAGTATTTTCATTCTTGTAAGCATTCGGCCATACATGGAACCAGATGAATTCAAGCTGGTCGGGCGAATTGTTTGTATACTCGAGCGACAGCATTCCTTTGAGTGCATTATTCTTATCATCCAGGCTTACATCAATATTGTAATCAACCTGCTGCTGCCAGTAATTGCTTTGTGAAAAAAGCGGGGTAAAAAAAATAAAACAGGAGCAAAAAAGGGCAAGGGATCGTTTCATTTGGGGGTTCTTTTTTTAAAAATATAAAAAAACCAGGAAAAGCGGGATCGCAACTGAGAGAAATGTGAATCAGCCTTTACTTTACAACTCACTGTCATCCCGAATCCCCGCAGCAAGAACTTAACCGAGCTAAGTACCGGGGTGAGGGATCGACGGCAACAACAACTCACGATAACTATGCGC
>JBAVMD010000822.1:0-6655 GCA_049689695.1 Chitinophagaceae bacterium
TCCATGTACACGCTGAAAAAATCATTAGGCCAGCATTTTCTTAAAGATGAGAACATCTGCAGGAAGATAGTTGATGTTTTGAAAGAGCGTACATTCAACCGGTTGCTTGAAGTAGGACCTGGCGGGGGAGCTTTAACGAAATACCTGCTGCAGTTGCCGGGCATCGATTTTAAAGCAGTGGAGCTTGACCGGGAGAAAGTAGATTACCTGGTGCATACCTTTCCCGCTTTAGAGCCTGACATCATTCACCAGAGCTTTTTGGACATGGACAAACCTTTTGAGGGCGCGTTCACCATTGTAGGCAATTTCCCTTACAACATTTCATCGCAAATATTGTTCAGGGTATTGGAGTGGAAAGATGATGTGGAATGCACGATAGGCATGTTCCAGAAAGAAGTAGCGCAACGCGTGGTAGCTCCGCACGGCAATAAGGCTTATGGTGTGCTGAGCGTTTTGGTACAGGCTTTTTTTGACACTGAATATTTGTTTGAAGTTTCCGAACAGTCATTTGTTCCGCCGCCTAAGGTTAAAAGCGCCGTGATCAGGTTGCTTCCGCGAAAGCAACCGCTTGAATTTAAGTCAGAAAGATTGTTGTTTCAATTGGTAAAAACTGCTTTCAACCAGCGAAGAAAAATGCTGAGGAATGCAGTAAAGGAATTGTTTGATTCAGAGATATTGCAGGAAGAATTGTTTAACAGGCGGGCCGAGCAGCTGAGTGTGGCTGAATTTGCGGCGCTCACCTATCGAATGAAGTAATATTATGCGAAAGGTAATTATAACAGCAAGGGTGCACGAATACCTGATCGATCAGCTTTCGCAACGCGGTTATGTTGTGAACTATGCTCCAACTATCACTTACGAAGAATTGTATGTAATGATAGCTGAAGCAGAAGGGCTGGTTGTTACAACCCGGATGAATATCGATCGTAATATCATCGATAAAGCATCACGGCTTAAATGGATAGGCAGGCTTGGAAGCGGTATGGAGCTTATTGACGTTCCTTATGCAGAAAGCAAAGGCGTACGCTGTATCAGCACACCCGAAGGCAATCGTTATGCGGTAGCAGAGCATGCCCTGGGTATGCTGTTGTCTCTCATGAACAACATACAAAGCAGCATGATGCAGGTGAGGGAAGGAAAATGGCTGCGCGATGCCAATCGCGGAACAGAGCTGGCAGGCAAAACCATCGGTATCATCGGTTATGGCAATACGGGAAGTGCGTTTGCCAGGTTATTATCGGCCTTCAATGTGACCGTACTTGCTTACGACAAATACAAATATGGTTTTGGCAGCGGGTATATAAAAGAAGCAAGCCTGGAACAACTGGGCAAATACGCTGAGGTAGTAAGCATGCATATTCCGCTCACAGATGAAACGCATCATTTTGCCAATGATGAATTGTTTCGCTCATTCAGGTCAAAACCTTATTTCTTAAATACTTCCAGGGGAAAAACCGCCAGCGTGGCGGCCGTTATCAATGCCCTTAAAGAATCTCATGTTGCCGGTGCAGCGCTGGATGTGCTGGAAAACGAAAAACCCGAAACCTGGTCAGAAGAGGAGAAACAGCAGGTAAACTGGCTCTTGCAGCAACCTAACGTTGTACTTACCCCGCACATTGCAGGTTACAGCCACGAGGCTTTTTACCGCATGGCCAGGATCTTACTGGAAAAGCTGGGGATTTAAAATTTAATTATATTTGTAATACGTGCAACGCTTCAGCTAGCTGAGGCGTTGTATTTTTTTTCTTTTTAATAAACCAAGGAGGGAATATGAGTAGTGTTAACTACGTGACAAAAGACGCTTTGGAGAACATGAAAGCTGAGTTGCACCGCATGAAAACAGTTGACCGTCCTGCGGCTTCAAGGGCTATTGCAGAAGCCCGGGAAAAGGGCGATCTCAGGGAGAATGCCGAGTACGATGCGGCCAAAGAAAGCCAGGGATTGCTGGAAGCAAAGATTGCCCAGCTCGAAGGCATTCTTGCCAATGCGCGCACCTTAGATGAAAATAATATAGATACCAGTAAGGTATCCATACTCACGAAAGTTACACTTACTAACCTCAATACAAAAAAACAGGTTACCTACCAGATCGTTTCAGAAAAAGAGGCCGATCTCAAGGCTGGCAAAATATCAGTAACATCGCCTATTGGCAAAGGTTTGCTGGGCAAACAGGTAGGTGAAGTAGCGGAAGTTCAGGCGCCTGCCGGAATGCTTAAATTCGTGGTGGAGAACATCGCAATATGACCATATTCTCAAAGATCATAGCAGGAGAAATTCTTTCTTATAAAATAGCGGAGAACGATAAGTTCTTCGCCTTCCTTGATATTTTTCCTTTGGTGCCGGGACATACACTTGTGATCCCTAAAATTGAGGTGGACAATCTTTTTGATGTGCCGGATGAATACCTGTCCGAAATGCTGGTGTTTGCAAAACCCATCGCCAAAGCCATCGAAAGATCATTTCGCTGCAACCGCTGCGGGCTGGCAGTAGTTGGGCTTGAAGTGCCGCATGCGCACATTCACCTGGTGCCCATCAACTACGTTGACGATATCAATTTCACACGGGGAAAGATCAAACAATCGCCCGAACAACTAAAGCAGGCGCAGGAAAAAATATTGGCCCAATTAGCTGATTAGCTGATTGGTTAATTAGCTGATTATTACTTCACCCTCTCAGGGTTTGCCTTTATAAAAGCTTCCCATCCTTTTTGTTTTTTTGAAGCCGCCGGCACGGGGGATTGCGTGGCATAATGATGGCAGAGCGCCACGGCTACGGCATCTGTTGCATCAAAAAGCGCAGGCCTGTCGGGCATATGAACAATGCGTTGCAGCATTTTCCAAACCTGCTCCTTATCTGAGTTACCATTGCCGGTAACGGATTGCTTGATCTTCCGGGGAGAATATTCAAATACTTCAAGGCCTGCGCTCATGGCAGTAGCCATGGCTACTCCCTGCGCCCTGCCCAGCTTGAGCATGCTTTGTATGTTCTTTCCAAAGAAAGGCGCCTCGATGGCAAAGCAGTCAGGCTTGTATTTTTCTATCAGCTCTTTTATGGTGGTATGAATAGCGAGTAATCGCTCAGTAGCATCTTTCTTTGCACTGAATTTTTTCACCCCCATATCTGCCAGGGAAAGCGTATTGCCTTGCGCATTTATTAAACCGTAACCCAACACCAGGGTGCCGGGATCTATGCCGAGAATTATTTTGGAAGGCTTTTGCAAGAGGACTTGATTATTTTTGAAGGATGTTACCGGGGCTCCGAAACAAAAATATCAAAATAATCCTCAACTATGTTCTGGGCCCGCTGGTCTTTATAGTGCTGGCGCTTTCTATTTACCGGCAGATACAACGGCAGCCTGATTGGGAAACATCAGTTATCCAACTGAAAACGGTATTGAGCGGGAAATTACAATGGATGATAATTCCCACGCTGTTATTGATGCTGGTGAACTGGGGGCTTGAAGCCCGCAAATGGCAACTGGCATTGAGAAGCCTGCAAAAGCTCAGCTTTTGGAAAGCCTTCAAGGCAACTTTTACAGGCAGCACCATGGCGTCGTTTACACCCAACCGTACGGGTGAGTATGTTGGCCGCATTCTGTATATAGACGAAGGAAAAAGATGGCAGGCCATATCGCTCACGCTCATTTGCAGCATGGCGCAGCTGCAGGTTACTTTGTATGCGGGACTGGCCGGGTTATGGTTCTTTAAAAGGTCGTTTGGCTCAGTAATAGCCGACCCTTCATCTGCCACTTTCTGGATGAACACATTGTTCTTCCTGGTGCTGGCGGCAGTGCTTCTTTTAACATTATTTTATTTCCGGCTTTCCTGGCTTGTCAGGCTACTGCATCGTATACCAGGAACAGCTAAATTTATAAGATATGTAGAAGTGCTGGAAGACTGTAACGCAACTATTCTGCTTAGGATATTGTCATTATCAGTATTGCGCTACCTGGTATTTGTGGTACAATATTATCTGTTATTTACAGTATTTGGCGTGGAAGTGAGCTGGTGGCAAACTCTTCAGAGCGTCAGCGTATTGTTCCTGGTATTGGCCATCCTGCCATCGTTTACCTTTCTTACTGATCTTGGTATACGCTGGAAAGCAGGAATTGAAATAGTACAATTGTACAGTAGCAATACCATTGGTATTTTTGCGGCAGCATTCACTATCTGGCTTGTGAACCTGATAATACCCGCCCTGATAGGCAGTTTATTAATTTTGGGGATACGGGTTTTCAAAAAATAAAGCTTTCTTGCTTATGGATGTTTAATAAGGAATAAATTGTATGATGATGAAATGGAGCAGGTTTGTAGTTGTATTGTCGCTTGTTTTGCTGTCATTCCCGCTTACGGCAGGTGACGACTTCTGCGGTGTGCGTAATAAAGCCTTCCAGGCGGGCGAAACCATCACTTTCAAAGTATATTACACTTTAGGTGTGTATGTGGCTGCTGGCGAAGCTACGTTCAGGACCACTTTGGAAAAGTTCAACAACAAGCCGGTGTATCATATTGTTGGCGATGGCAAGACCTATAATTTTTACGATAACTTCTTCAAGGTTCGGGATAAATATGAAACTTATATAGATACGGCCACCCTGCAACCTTATAAATTCGTGCGCAATGTTTTTGAAGGCGGTTATAAGAAGTATGAGAACATTACTTTCAACCAAACTGCAAATACAGCTGTAACAAGCGAGGGCGTGTTTAAAGTGCCCAACTGCGTGCAGGACGTGCTGAGCTCTATTTACTACGCACGCAATATTGATTTCGATAAATATAAGGTAGACGATAAGATACCTTTCTCGATGTTCCTTGATAATGAAACTTACGATCTCTATTTGCGTTACCTCGGCAAGGAAACCATCAAAACCAAATACGGAAAGTTCAAGGCTATTAAATTCAAGCCGCTGCTGATCAAAGGGACCATCTTTGAAGGCGGTGAAAAAATGACGGTTTGGGTAACGGACGATGCTAATCACATTCCTGTACGTATCGAGAGCCCTATCTCTGTAGGCAGCATCAAAGTGGATATGATGGGATATTCTAACCTGCGATACCCGCTAACATCACTGATAAGCGTACGATAATCTTGATTTAATTGTCATAAACAAATAATCACGGATTGAAAGAAGGATTTGAGGATTCCACGGATTATACAAGCGCTGATAAAAAATCCGTGTAATCCTCAAATCCTTCTTTCAATCCGTGATTTATTCTTAAATCTCATCGACTTTGAAATAATTCCCCGCTCTCACTCCTTTGTCAGTTTGCACTAAATCGCAGCATTCGTATATGCGGTCGTGTTCAAAAAATAAGATGTACTTATCTTCTATTGCATCATGAAGAAAAATCTTTTTCTCTTTCAACGTGGTAAGTGGGAACATATCATACGCCATCAGATATGGCAACGGAATATGCGCAGCGGAAGGTATCAGGTCTGCTGTGAATACAATAATTCGATCCTTATACTTTATCTGCGGTATCATCATCGCATCCGTATGCCCGTGCACAAACCGCAGGTCGATATTCTTCGAAAATTCTACGGTGTTCCAATCCGGCAACGGAACCATACTCAATTGTCCTGATGCTTTTATCGGAAGAATATTTTCTTTCAGGAAAGAAGCCCGCTCGCGATCATTTGGTTCAGTAGCCCATTTCCAATGCCGTTCATTGCTCCAGTAAACAGCATTCTTAAAAGCAGGCACCAGTTGATCGCCTTCGCGCATAACAGATCCGCCGCAATGATCAAAATGCAGATGCGTAAGGATCACATCGGTGATATCGTCCCGGTGAAACCCATGCTTCTTGAGCGAACTGTCAAGCGTATCCTCTCCATGCAGGTAATAATGCCCGAAAAACTTTGCATCCTGTTTGTCTCCAATGCCATTATCTACTAAGATCAACCTGCCTTCATCTTCTATCAGCAGGCAGCGCAAAGCCCATGAGCAGAGATTGTTCTCATCTGAAGGGTTTAGTTTATTCCAGATGCTTTTAGGCACCACGCCAAACATAGCGCCACCATCGAGTTTGAAATAACCGGTATCTATCGAATAAAGTTTCATACGGCCTGTTTTGCTTTATTGGCAGAAAGTGTATAGAACAGCAATATTAATCCCAGCACAAAATATACCATTAACGCCAGCACCGAAGATCGCTGCGAGCCGGTGAGCTCGTTGATGTACCCAAAGCTGAACATGCCTATAACGATCGCTATCTTTTCAGTAACATCAAAAAAGCTAAAGAACGAAGCTGTATCTTTTGTAACCGGCATCAGCTTGGAATAAGTAGAACGGCTGAGCGATTGTATGCCTCCCATTACAAAACCTACTATGGCAGCAAGGCCGTAAAACTCATACACACCTTTTTCCGGAAGGATATATCCTACGTAACAAATCACGATCCATACCAGCACGCAAACGATCAGGGCTTTGAAATTGCCGATCTTTTCCGATAGCCGTGAGATAATGATAGCTCCGGGTATTGCGATCAATTGAATGATGAGGATCGCGATGATCAGGTTCTCAGTGGGAATGCCCAGTTCGCTGGTTCCATATAAAGTAGCCGCCAGCATAACTGTCTGCACGCCCATATTATAAAAGAAGAAAGAGAATAAAAATCTTTTCAATACAGGAATATGTGTTAGCTGCGCCCATACT
>JBAVMD010000823.1:0-7579 GCA_049689695.1 Chitinophagaceae bacterium
AAGAACCCGAAACTCTAAACCCGAAACCTGAAACATTATCTTAAAGCCTCGTTATAACTCACCCTATCTATGCAATTTGCACGTGCTTTGCATCGTTACGGCAAATACCTGTAAATTCGTATGGTCAATACCTCATACATGCACGATCAGTTTGAATCACGGAAAAATATCCAGGCAGGCAGCTATACAGCAATTATCTGCGTGCTGCTGGTGATTATGTTCCTGTTCATGCGCCAGACATTTCCTCCGCCTCCGCCAATTCTTGATGAAGGCCTCGAGGTGAACCTAGGCAATAGCGATCAGGGTTTTGGTGAAGATCAGCCTTTGCTGCCCGGTAAACCGTCCCCACAGGACAATCAGGCTTATACTCCTCCCAAGCAGACAGTAGCGGAGAATAACGATACCAAGGAAATAGAAACGAATGATAAAGATGAGGACGCTCCAGAGATCAAAAAGCCGCCGGTAACAAAACCAGAAGCAAAGAAAATTCCTGAGAAGGATGTTGTTAAGAATACGCCAAAGAAAACTGAACCTGTCACCAATCCTACTCCTGCCCCGCCCAAACCAAAAGCGGTCTTTAAAGGAGTAAATGGCACTGGCACTGGTGGTAATGATGCAGACACCTACAAAAAAGGCAGTAACCAGGGAATAGCTGGTGGAACCGGCGATCAGGGCAAGCCAGGTGGTGATCCCGATTCTAAGAATTATACAGGCAGTGGCGGAACCGGCAATTCCGGCGTTAGTATCAGTCGCGGCCTGCAGGGAAGAAAATTTGCAAAGCTGCCCTCTTTCCAGGATGAATTTAACGAGAACGCCAAAGTTGGCGTAGATATAAAAGTAGATGCATCAGGTAATGTAGTGAGCGCTGTTTATCAACCCCGTGGTTCCAGTGGTACGGCCAGCGCGGAAATGAAAGCAATTGCCATCAGAAAAGCAATGCAGATCAAATTCAACGCAACAGGCAGTGAATCGCTTGGTACTATTATGTTTAATTTCAAGTTGCACAATTAACCCCGTCGAAGCAATGGGGGGATACACCGAAACTATCAATTATCTTTTTACGCGTCTGCCAATGTTCAGCCGCATTGGCGCGGCTGCCTATAAAAAAGATTTGCACAACACGCTTGTCTTGTGTGATTTCCTGGATAATCCTCAACAAAAATTCAAGTCTGTTCATATTGCCGGCACCAATGGTAAAGGCTCAGTAAGCCACATGCTGGCTGCGATTTTCCAGGCAGCCGGGTATAAGACAGGTTTGTATACTTCTCCTCATTTAAAAGATTTCAGGGAGCGTATCAAAGTAAATGGAGCGATGATCAATAAAGACTACATCGTTTCTTTTGTTGAGCGCATACAGCCTGTTATTGAAAAGATCGATCCCTCCTTTTTCGAGATCACTGTTGCCATGGCCTTCGATTATTTCGTTTCAGAAAAGGTAGACATTGCCATCATTGAAACGGGATTAGGCGGAAAATTCGACAGTACTAATATCATCACTCCCGAGCTTTCTGTTATCACGAATATCGGGTGGGACCATATGAACATATTGGGCGATTCACTCGAAGCCATTGCCGGTGAAAAGGCCGGCATTATTAAAAAAGACGTGCCGGTAGTGATCGGAGAAACATTACCTGAAACCAAATCAATATTCAGCAAGACTGCGGAAGAAGCCAATGCCCCCATTTTTTTTGCAGCCGAAGAGCGAAAAGCTATCGATTGGAAATACGGGGCATCAGAACTGGTAGTAGAGGTGGTAAAGACCGGCACTGATGAAAAACATTTTTATCATCTCGACCTGCCCGCTATCTATCAAACAAAAAACCTGGTGACTGTGCTTGAGGCTGCACACCAGCTATATCTGCAGGGCTGGAACCTGCACGAAACACAGGTAAAGAACGGCTTGAAGAAAGTGCGGAAACTAACGGGGCTGCATGGCCGATGGGAAGTGATCAGGCAACATCCCAATGTTGTGCTGGATGTGGCACATAACGAAGCCGGCATCCGGCAGGTATTACAACAAATAGAATTGATGGAACCGGAACACCTGCACATTGTGATCGGCATGGTGAAAGACAAAGACATCGAAAAAGCGCTTTCCCTTCTACCCGCTTATGCACGCTATTATTTTACACAGGCACAGATACCCCGGGCATTGGATGCTGTATCGTTGAAACAACAGGCATCAGCCTTTGGATTGAACGGTGAAGCATACAATGATGTAAATACAGCTTTGAGAACTGCTATCGCTTCCGCAAAAAAAGAAGATCTGGTGCTGGTGTGCGGGAGTGTGTTTATTGTGGGGGAAGTGAATAATTAGCAAATGTGAAAATTCGAAAATTGCTCAATGAAGGCTGTTTCATTGAGCAATTTTCGAATTTTCATATTTGCTAATTAACTCCAACCCATACATGATCGTCGTTACATGCATTGCCTGCACTATGCCATGTTCTTTCAGTAATTTTTTCAATTCATCGAGTGTGAGCAGCACTACTTCGATCTCTTCGTTATGGTCCAGTTGCTGTTCACTTACTTTTTTGCCGCCGGTGGCAAGGAACATGTGCATCCAGTTGTTATTGGTAGATGGATTGGGTGATATCTTGCCGAGGTATTCGTACCTGCTGAACTCATAACCTGTTTCTTCCATCAGTTCGCGGGCAATGGCATGCTCATGGTTGGGATCTTCCTTGTCAACACAACCCCCGGGGATTTCAATGATCGTTTCCCCGATGGCATGGCGGTACTGCCGCACCATTACTACTTTGTTGTCGTCCGTTAATGCAAGAGCGCTTACCCAGGTAGGAAATTCATACACATAATAGGGCGTAACGATCTTTCCGTCCGGTTTCTCGCAGGTGTCTTTGCGTACCGTGAACCAGGTGTCTTTAAAAAGATATTCTGAAGAAAGTATTTTCCAATTCATTTTAATTATTGAATTATTCATTATTGATTATTCTCTATTACACATCCTTACCGCGCACCAAAATAATCAATAATTAATAATCAATAATTTCTTACCATTTCATTCTTTCCCGTAAAGAAGTAACATGCGCAGTATGATGCCGCCCATGCCAGGCGTACATTCCCAGCAAATGCCAGAGCGTGAATTGTTTTTGGTGTTCAGGGTGAAAGATGGTCCGGTTGAGATCTTCATCGCTCATATTAACCAATACCTCGTAAAGACGGATGTGAACAGCGTGCAGCAATGTGAGCGAAACATTCACCGGCAGGTTGTGCGTGTCTTTGAGTTCAGCCCAGAGCTTTTCATCGTAAGGACGAATAGTAGGGTTGTCTTCCGTTAACCCCAGCTTGAAGCGGCAATAGGCATTCATGTGGCTGTCTGCAACGTGATGCACTACCTGCTTCAGCATCCATCCGCCTTCTCTGTAAGGAGTGTCCAGTTGTGCTTCGTCGAGGTTGAGAATAGCTGTTTCGAGAGCAAGCGGCAGAAATTTAATATCGTTGAGCCAGTCCTGTTTTTGTTTTTCAGAAAAGGGTTGTGGTTCGTATTTGCCGATGGGGTAACGAGGGTCCATGAATTTGGAATTTTAAAGACAAGGTTAAAGCAAATAGTTGGTGAATAGCTGTATCAGATTTTTTGATTTGTTGCAGATCAGGATCAACAACAGGAACGCGGATTATCAGGATCATTAGGATTTACGCTGATAATTTTTGTGAACATCTTAATACATACTTCAAAATAAGTAAAGATGATTTAAAAGTTATCAATTAAGATGCTTATTAAACTTAGCCGCGTAAATCTTAATGATCCTGATAATCCGCGTTCCCTGTTGTTTCTTCTTACCCACGCAGGGGACGCAAAGAGGCTTCGCCTTTTTTAGGTCGGAGAACTTGTGATTGAAAAAGGCGAAGCCTCCCTACTCCCCTCTTAACGCATGGCCAGTAAGATTGATGAATACGTCTTCCAGGTTGGCGCGTTTTACTTCTTTCGGTCGTTCGAAGCCGGTAGCTACCAGCTCATCTACCAGTTTATCCGGCGATCCCAGTGCAATGATCTTTCCGCTGTCTATGATGGCTACGCGGTCACAAAGAATTTCTGCTTCGTCCATGTAATGCGTGGTAATGATCACCGTAGTGCCTTTGGAACGGATCTGTTTTACCAGGTCCCATAAATTGCGGCGCGCTTGTGGATCGAGACCGGTAGTAGGCTCATCGAGGAAAATGATCTTGGGTTGATTAATGATCGTGGTGGCTATGGAGAACCGCTGTTTTTGTCCGCCGCTCAATGCTTTGTACTGCGCTTTTGCTTTGTCGCGCAGGTTCACCATGTCTAACAGTTCCAGCGGTTGTACAGAACGGTTGTATAACCCATTGAATAAGTCGATCAGCTCCGTAAGATTAAGATTGGGATAGTAACCTGAAGTCTGCAGTTGAACGCCAATGATCTTTTTGATCTCGCCCGGCGCTTCATCCAGGTTATGCCCGTCAACAAACACTTCTCCCGAGGTTTTATCGCGAAGCGTTTCAATGATCTCGAGCGTGGTGGATTTGCCGGCTCCGTTCGGTCCTAACAATCCGAATATCTCGCCCTCCATCACTTCGAAGCTGATGCCTTTTACTGCTTCAACATCACCATATTTTTTTACAAGATTCTTTACTTTGATGATCGCAGAACCGTTAAGCTCATTCATGAATGATTGTTTGTTGCTTCTAATATTTCTTTGCCAGATAAATTCAATTCCATTTTTATATCAGCCGTTTCAAAAGGAGAATCGGTAACCTTTATGTGACGGAATCCATAGTTTTCATACAGCTTTATAGCTCTTTGCAGTTGATGATTGGAAAACAGCGTGATCTTTTCCGCTCCAAGTTCCTTTGCTTTTGCGAGGCATTTTTCTAGCAGCAATTTGCTTATGCCTTTTCCCTGCCAGCGTTCTGTTACCGCCATCTTCGCCAGCTCGTATTCCGCTTTGCCTGTTTTTACGAGGGCTGCAGAGCCAACAATTCCTTCGTTGGTTTTAGCCAGGTAAATAGCGCCTCCGCCTTTTAGGATGGTCGTATCTGGATCATCAATCACTTCGAGGTCGTGAGACTCGAGCAGGTTGAATTTTTCCAGCCATTCCAGGTTAAGCTGCCGGAAATCGGCAGCGTATGCATCGGTATAATCAATGATCTCGATGGTCGTGTTCATAAAATAAATTTAAGGCGCCAATTTCCTGCAAACTCTTTTCTTATGCAATCCCCAAATTCCACAGGCAGGTTACCAAATTGCAGATCCGTAATAAACTAACTGCTTACCTGCTCCTTTGCCAAAAATCCTTCCAGCTCTTCCATCATTAGTTTACTTCCAATGAACAAAGGCGTGCGCTGGTGCAGCTCTGTGGGGTTTATATCCAGGATACGCTCCTTGCCGTTTGTAGCCTTCCCCCCTGCAACCTCTGTAATGAAAGCAAACGGGTTGCATTCGTACAATAAGCGCAGCTTGCCCTTGGGTTTATCTGTAGTACCGGGATACATGAAGATGCCTCCTTTTATCAGGTTGCGGTGTACATCGGCCACCATGCTGCCGATGTACCGCTGTGTGTATGGTCCACCATCCGACCTGGTTTTTTTCTGGCAACAGTTGATATAGTTGCGAACGGTTTCTTCGTACTGAAAAAAGTTCCCGTGGTTCACCGAATAGATCTTGCCTTTTTCAGGGCATTTGATATCAGGATGGCTCAGGCAGAATTCGCCAATGGAAGGATCGAGCGTAAACCCGTTCACTCCCCTGCGCGTGGCGTAAACCAACATGGTAGAAGAGCCGTATACAATGTACCCTGCGGCTACCTGGCGGTTGCCGGGCTGCAGAAAGTCTTCCGTGGCGCAGGGCTGTCCTTTTTCGCTTACGCGGCGGTATACCCCGAATATAGTACCGATGCTCACATTTACGTCGATATTGCCGCTGCCGTCGAGCGGATCGATCAATACCACGTATTTTGAGTTATTGCTCACCTCATCATCAAACACCACGATCTCGTCCAGCTCCTCGCTGCCGAGGCCTGCGCAGGAAATACCGTGCTGGAGCGCCCCCATGAACTGGTTATTGGCGTAAATGTCCAGCTTCTTTACATCCTCACCCTGTACGTTCACACTGCCGGCATCGCCCAGGATATCTACCAATCCGGCTTTGTTCACTTCTACGTTCACGCGTTTGGCGGCAAGGCCGATATCACGGAGAAGGCTGCTCAGTTCACCCGTGGCCTGGGGAAAGTTGCGTACCTGCTGGATGGTAAATTCGTCAAGGGTCAGGACTCTTCGGTTAATATTCATGCTGGTTAAGTTAGGGTAACAAATGTAAGAGATAGCTATAAAATCCCATCATTTTCGATCTGTTAGATGTTCGATGTCGTTTAAATGTATTCTACTTTACAGTTATTCAGTGCTGTTATAAAATCCCTGAAATCGTCGTGAAAAATGTTTCCCATTATTAACGGCTGCGCATTTTAAAAGAATTTCTGTCAAGGCGGGGCGGATTGTTTATATCGAAGTTGAATGCAACACTATTAAGATAAAAAGCCGCTTTCAAACGTTCTTCGTGCGTTTGTTTTTTCCAATAACCATATTGATGAGATGCTTCTTCGGCCGTTTGAGCCTTAAAGGCCGTTCTGTCAAGTTTATATGGCTTCATACATTCAAATTTACATAATTATCTTCCAGTTGCCTATATCCGCTCCCATAGAATATCTTCGCGGATCTGATACAGAGACCAATAAACCAATAGACTAATAAACTATACCTCAATGCAAGTTTTCAAATTCGGCGGGGCTAGTGTTAACAGCGTGGAAAGGGTCAAAAACCTGCCGGGAATATTGCGTGATTATACCGGGGAAAAACTGCTGGTGGTGATTTCCGCAATGGGAAAAACCACGAATGCGATGGAGAAGGTGGTGGAAGCATTTTATGCGGGTGAGCAGCAACAGGCCCTGCAATTGTTCGAATCCGTCAAACAAAGCCATCTCACTACCGCCAAATACCTGCTGGTAACACATTTCAACGCCTGCCTTGAGCAATTGAATGATTTTTTTACAGAAGTGGAATGGCTGCTGCACGATAAGCCGGTACGCAATTTCGATTATTATTACGACCAGGTGGTTTGCACCGGCGAGTTGCTTTCAACTGCTATAGTGAGCGCGTACCTCAATGAAGCAGGCATTCAAAACAAGTGGATAGATGTACGCGACATTATCAGAACAGACGATAATTTCCGCGATGCCAATATTGATTGGGAATTTACACGCACCAAGGTAACCAGCGACCTTGTGCCGCTTCTGACTACTTCTGACATTGTGATCACGCAAGGCTTCATTGGCGCCACAGATGAAAACGAAAGCACCACGCTGGGCCGTGAAGGCAGCGATTATACCGCAGCCGTTTTTGCCAACCTGCTCAACGCCTCCAACCTCATCATCTGGAAAGATGTTGAGGGCGTAATGAATGCCGATCCCAAAGCTTTCCCGGAAGCGCAATACATTAGCGAGCTTAATTACGACGAAGTAATTGAAATGGCTTATTACGGTGCGCAGGTGATACATCCCAAAACCATCAAGCCCTTGCAGAATAAAAGTATCCCGCTGCATGT
>JBAVMD010000824.1:0-3885 GCA_049689695.1 Chitinophagaceae bacterium
GAATACCTGGCAAGATCCGGTGTAGCATCAGGATCGTTTCAAAAATCTTCAAAGGTCTTTAAAATTCTTGGAGATCATTTTAAGGATATGCAATTTGAAAAAATTGCTCCTGCTATGATCAAAGTAAGCAAAGATGGGGTTGATCTTTACCAGGAACTTCGCACAAATCATCCAAAGTCATTTCAGTTGCATCTATATATTAAAGGAAGCCGTTTGCTATCAGAATTTGACAAACTTTCTTTGGTTGACTCTTTGGGCGAAATCAAAAATCTGAATTTTGCGCACAACCAGCGTACATGGCTCAATAAGCTTAAAGAAGCGATTGAACAGGAAATGCAATCATTGGCTAAAGAACCCTGATCAATGCAAAATAATATCATTCACGCCTCAATCATCATTGCTGCCTGTGTAATTGTGGCAGCCTGTTCACCGGCAAGATCGGTGAGCACAGGGCAAGGCAGTGTAAAGATGATTAATGTCGACAGTGGCTGGGCGGCCAACTCCGTTAACACCGCAGTATTTCGTAAAAACTCACTCGTAAGCTTCGATGGGTATCAATACATCGCTTATTATGGTAAAGATGGATATGTGATGCTTGGAAAAAGAAAATTGTCTGAAGATAAATGGGAACTGAAAACAACATCATACAAAGGAAATGTAGCCGATGCGCACAATGTAATCAGCATCATGATAGATGGCGATGGTTACCTGCACATGGCATGGGACCATCACAATAACAGATTGCATTATGCGAAGAGCCTGCAACCCGGCTCACTTGAACTGAGCGCTGAACTTTCCATGACCGGGCAAAAAGAGAACCGTGTAAGTTATCCTGAGTTCTACCGCCTCCCCAATGGCAACCTGCTTTTCTTCTATCGCGATGGCGGCTCTGGTAATGGTGCGCTGGTGATGAACCGATACAACCGCGAAACAAAGCAATGGTCGGTTCTGCAATCAAATGTCATTGACGGCGAAGGCAAGCGCAATGCTTACTGGCAGGCTTGTATCGACGATCAGGCCACCATACATTTATCGTGGGTATGGCGCGAATCACCCGATGTAGCAAGTAATCACGACATCTGTTATGCCCGTTCAAAAGATGGAGGTCTCACCTGGGAACAATCCAACGGTTCCCCATACACGCTTCCTATAAAAGAATCCACTGCGGAAATTGCCTGTAAGGTCCCACAGCGATCGGAACTGATCAACCAGACTTCTATGTTCTCCGATGCATCGGGCAGGCCACACATAGCTACTTACTGGCGCAGTGGAAACGGCACTGTTCAATACCACCTGGTTTTTAAAAATGAAAATGGCTGGCAGGTGCAGGACCTTGGCTTTCGCACAACCGCATTCAGTTTAAGCGGCGCCGGTACTAAACGCATTCCCATATCGAGGCCGCAGGTAATTGCCTGGCAGTCCGGAAGCGTTTCATCTGCTGCCATAATATTTCGCGACAATGAAAGAAGTAGCAGGATCTCTGTTGCAGTCTGCAATAATCTTCAGCAACCTGTATGGACAGTGAGCGATCTGGATACAGCGCCCGTAGGTTCATGGGAACCTACTTATGATACCGAGCTATGGAAACAAAAAGGCGTTCTTCATTTATTTGTACAGAAAGTTGATCAGGCAGATGCGGAAGGAATTTCCGGCACTCCACCACAGATGGTGAAGGTGCTGGAATGGAAACCGTTGCTTCGGCGGTTGCGCAGTACTCAATGAACGGATCATTTCTTCAGATCAAACACCACCTTTGCATTCTTCTGTTCCGTTGAAGAAATACGCACTTCATACCTAACCTCGCCCGCCGTAACGATCATTAAAGAAGTATTGGGTGGAATAGAACCCAGGTTTTCTGCAACCATGATCAGCTCATGGTGAGGTTGCGCGGCGTCTATAGCTATTTTAAATGTTATTGCTTTATCAGAAAGCCGGGCATGTGAAACGATCAGCGCATTGTTATGATAGATGCTGACAGTATCGTTGTCTATCTCGCCATTGTCGTAAAGGTCTATCCTGATGTCACCAGCTGCTGTTTCAATTTGCCTGGCAAGCACATTTGCCCTGGTTGTTAATACCGGAGGAGGCTTTAAAAGAACGGGGCGGTCATGCTGTAAAACGGTAATGGTTTTTTTGGCAGAATCCGTTGTTGGTTTTGCCACCGTGCTCACCTTCGCTTCTCTTTTAGGTGTCTCCGGAACTTTTTTCTTTACCACCGGTTTTACAGATGGCGGCGGTGTTTTCGCAACAATTTTCTTAGGCGGCGGTGTTGTTGGAATTACTGTTACGGGTGGTGGTTTAACACATTCGCGGAACGTAATATCGTCCAGTGCAAAATCATTACCGCAGCCGCCGGGCGCATTGTCTATCATCTTCATGATGATGGTGCCAACAGCCGCAGGAGTAGTAAAATAAGCGCGATGGTTTGCCCAGGCCGGTGTGTGCACACGTGGAAGATCGCCGGTTACAAATTGCGCGATGCGTTTTCCATCGGGCGTTTCCAGCCGGATGGTAAGATTAGCTAATAATGGGTAAGGACATTTATCCGAGGGCCTGCAAAGGTTCATCAGCGCTACGCCGAATTCATAAACAGTGTTCGGCTTAAACCCATTGAGGGTTGTTTTTAAAAATATTCCGGCATCGGGAGCGGCATTCACGAGCAGCATATTTCCATCTACGTCGCCACGTGTATGATCTTCAACCAGCGTATGCCAATCATCATTAAAGCAGGCGCTGGTATAAGATGCATAAGAATAATAGCCGTCGGTGGGGCAGGAGGTTCCCCTTCTTTCATAATCACCCGGGTAATCAGTATTTACATCACGTATATTGCCTGTTGCAAAATCAATGATAATGAATGGTGGCTTGAAAATACAATCAGCAGGCTGCTGCCCTTTAAGCAGAAAGGCGGAAAACAATACCAATGATAAGAAAAGCAGCTTCTTCACAATCTCCTGTCTTTACGCTTAAAGCTACTTCAAATTTTGCTGCCTATAAATTCATCTTATACACGGCTAACAGGTTATGGTCATACACAGCAAAAAGCAGGTCATTTGCTACTTCCAGGCCCAGGAGCTTGTTGTTCTCAAGAGCAGGCAGGTAAAAGCTGGTAATATAATGTCCGTTTTGAAGTGAATACACATCTATTGCTGCGCTAATGTCAAACTTTGGACGGTATTCGTTGTCGCCGACCAGTTTGGAATGAATAAAAATAAATCTGTCAGAAAGGCAACTGTATTGATTAACGATCATGGAGTTTCCTGAGCGTACTGATTGAAAGGTACCATCTGCCTGCCTGGAAGAGGCGACTTCAATTTTTGCTAAACGATTGGTATCGATGGTTGCTCCCCTGTACAGCACGTGGAGGTTAGTGTCCATGCAGATGAACTCATTTCTGTACCGGTAAGTATATACCAGCTTTGAAGATTTTCTATTATAATTTAAAGAACCATCAATGCAGAAAAACCCATCTACCTGTCTTTTAAGAATATTTCCCGGGACTGGTTTACCAGGTCCGTCAACCTGCTTCACCAGGTCGTACTCCTTTTTTTCGGACACATAGCTGCGTGTTACATTGGAGGAAGGGGACAGGGGAAGCGCAGCCGTAAATGGCTTGCTTTTTAGAAAATATCTTTTTAGAGAGAAGCCGGGCAATTCAGACTTCAACAGCATGGGCGGATTGCCTGCGTGCATGTAAACAGACGGAGAATCAACATAAACGTAGATAGCTTTGATCTTAGGCGTATCGGAAATAGCAAGCCTGATCTCCCGTGAGCCTGATAAATTCTTGCTTACTGTAAGCATATCCAGCGGCGAATAATAATTACCCATGAAAAGGGAATCGGCGCTGAACCCGGCTACATAATACCCTGCATAATGCAGGTC
>JBAVMD010000825.1:0-2164 GCA_049689695.1 Chitinophagaceae bacterium
GGGCCTCTCCATCAGTCGCGAGCTGTCGAGACTGCTTGGCGGCGAAATAAGGCTGGAGAGCGAAGAAGGAAAAGGCAGTGAATTCACATTGATATTGCCGGTAAAAAAGAAAGCAGGCATATCGCAAAGCAGGAATGAAAAAAAGGAATTTTCAGAAGCGGCGCAAGCCGGAACAGAAAAGCCGTCGTTTGCTTCGACCTCCGATTCTTTTATTGCAGACGTGGTACCGGCATCCATACCAGACGACAGGGATTCGATAAAGGAAAACGATAAAATCATTTTAATTATTGATGATGATACCGGCTTTGCACGCTTCCTCCTCGATTACACCAGGAATAAAGGCTATAAAGGAATAGTGGCGGTGAGAGGGGACGAGGGGTTACAACTTGCAAAACAATTCAGGCCGGTGGGCATTTTGCTTGATCTTGAGCTGCCTGTAAAAAGCGGCTGGCAGGTAATGGAAGAATTGAAATCTGACAGTGCCACGCGTTCTATTCCTGTTCACATCATGTCATCTCATGAGGCCAAAACAAAAAGCCTTTCTAAGGGAGCTATCGACTTCATCAATAAGCCTGTTGCTTTTGAAAAACTTACCGAGATATTCCAGAAGATAGAGCATGCACTGAGCCGGCATCCAAAGAAAGTTTTGATCGTAGAAGAAAATACCAGGCATGCAAAAGCGCTCACTTTATTCCTGGAGAGCTACCAGATCAATACTGAGATCAAAGAAAGCGTTGGCGAGGGCATCAATGCGCTGAACCGTGAAGAAGTGGACTGTGTTGTGCTGGACATGGGCGTTCCTGCGCAGCATTCTTACGATATGCTGGAGCAGGTGAAAAAAACACCCGGTCTCGAAAACCTGCCTATCATCATTTTTACCGGCAAGAATTTATCGCATGTAGAAGAAATGCGCATCAAGCAATATGCAGACTCAATTGTAATTAAGACGGCGCATTCTTACCAGCGCCTGCTTGACGAGGTTTCACTTTTCCTTCATCTTGTGGAAGAAAACAGCAAAGACGCACGGGTGCCCAGGCATAAAAAAGCCAACGAGGTATTAAAAGATAAGACCGTACTGGTTGCAGATGACGATGTACGCAATATTTTTTCCCTTACCAAATCACTGGAAGCTTATGGCATGAATGTGGTTTCAGCTATAGATGGAAAGGAGGCGCTGAACCAGTTGAGTGAGCATGATAATACAGACATTGTGCTGATGGATATGATGATGCCGGAAATGGACGGATACGAATCCATCCGGCAGATCAGGAAAAACCCGAAGTATAAAAAGCTTCCCATCATTGCCATCACCGCAAAAGCTATGATGGGCGACCGGGAAAAATGCATTGCAGCGGGAGCGTCTGATTATATTACCAAGCCGGTGGATGTAGACCAGCTGATCTCGCTGCTGCGTGTGTGGCTTTATGAATAGCTGTTGATAAACGATTGACGAACCTTTAAATGAAGCAGGTGGAAACAAGCATTGTGAAGGAAGAAGAACTGAATATGCTGCTGCATGAGCTGTACCATACGTACGGGTATGATTTTACAAACTATGCAATGGCATCGCTGAAGAGAAGGGTCAACCGGCTGATGGTGGTGCATCGCCTTCCAAGCTTTGCAGAATTGTTTTACAGGATAAAGACGGATGCTGAATATTCAGCCACGGTTGTGGAAGAGCTTACCGTGAATGTAACCGAAATGTTCCGAGACCCGCAGCTCTTTAAAACATTGAGGGAAGAGGTATTGCCGGTATTGGCTACGCATCCCTTCATCAGGATATGGCATGCAGGTTGCTCAACAGGTGAAGAAGTATATTCAATGGCAATTCTGCTGAAAGAAGCCAACCTTCTTGACAAATCATTGTTGTATGCTACGGACCTTAATGCAACGGTGATAGGCAACATCAGGAAAGGGATGTTCCCGCTAAATCACATGAAGCAGTATTCAGAAAATTATATTTTATCTGGCGGCAAGAATGAATTTTCCAGTTATTATACGGCAAAATATGAGTGGGCAAAGTTCGACAGCAGCCTGGCGGCTAAAATGATCGTTGCCACGCACAATCTTGTTTCAGATCGCTCTTTCAATGAATTTCAACTGATCTTTTGCCGCAATGTGCTAATCTATTTCAACAGGGAGCTGCAGGACAAAGTGTTTTTGC
>JBAVMD010000826.1:0-5602 GCA_049689695.1 Chitinophagaceae bacterium
CAGCCTAAACCCGAAGAAGAAGAAGTATTTGAACCTCAGATACCCACATCTGATAAAATAGCAGACGTAAAAGCATTCTTTACTGCCGCCGCCTTAACATTTACATACAAATATTATTTTATTGTAAAAGGAAACACTTTCAACATATATAATGATGGCGGCACTTTAATAAAAACTTATACTACTCAAAGGCCCGGGATCATAGACGTGAAGCAATATTTTGTAGGCGATGCCATTCAAACAGGCTGGGGACCGGTGATGAAAAAAAAGGACGGAACTTTTACAGCGCTTGCTAAACCAAAAGATTTTGACGAGGAAATATCAAAAGCAAGCAATAAAGGTTTGATGTACGATGCAATGGCCAAGGAATTGTTCATCGGCAACTGGCTGTCAGAAAAAGACTGGATGGATTTCAGGACCACCATCACCCCAAATATGCCTGTGGGAATGGCCATACTGGATATACCGGTATATAAGACTACCAAAACCAAAACAGAAGAAGAAAAAGATACTCCTAAACTCAGTACGGAATACCCGGACTGGTTCATTGAACTTAAGAAAAAAATTGAGGCGTTGCTGGCTGCAGAACGCCAGGCAAACAAAGACAATCCTAATCTGCCGGACAGGATTTTCTTTTATGGTTCCGATAAGGTACAGAAACAGCGGGGCGCGGATGCATGGACCATTGAAGTGGAAAAAGGAAAACGCGAAGCTTACCTCACCATTTTAAAGGCCACCTGGGAAGCTGCGGAAGACAAAGATAAATTTGCCGCTGAATCAGTACAGCATTTGTATGCCAAGGTGAAAAAGATGGTAGATGATGTTAATCTGAAACAATCAGAAGAAAAAGAAATAACAGATATAGATGGCACCGGCCAAAAGAAAAAAGGAAGCAAGTGGGCATGGGCCGTTAAACTGAAAAACCAGATACAGGAATTTCTCACTGCAAAGAAGCTGACAGAGAAAGAAGCAAAAGACTTTCCAGATAATCTCACACTTAATATACAGGAAAAAGATAATGAAGGCCAGGTTTACCTGCGCGTTTGGGTGTACAAAAGCGACAAAGAAGTGAAACCCGGTGAAGCGCCCGAGCTTTTAGGCGGCACATTGCCGATAGCCATGAAGGATACCGATAAAGCGGAAGATTGGGTTCCCATTGTTCGCAAAGCCGCGGCAGCCATTCGCACCGGCAGTGTAACTACCGATCCTAATGCAACCGGTTCAAGCCAGGGACAACCCGGAGGTGATGCCACTGTGTTGCCGCCTTACCCTGCCAATATCTATCCAAGGGATATGAATGCGGACCTGAGCACCGCTACCGTTGCCACAAACAATTTCAGGATGGTGGTAGATACTGCTGCAGTACACGGCAATAACCTCCTCAACCTCACCACCATTCACATGGGATTGAACATTGGCTTTGCATGGAACGTTTATCCGTTGCCGGACGAGCTGACCGAATTAAAAAATAATCCGCAGATACCTCATGAGCACCTGGTTCAGGCTACCAATGAATATGCCCGCAAAAATGCTTCGTCGCTCAGCAATCCTCAGAAAACATACGATGCAGATTATGACTGGGAACAGGAAATAAAAATGAAAGATGTTGGCGAGGGCAATCACCTGCTTACCTCAAGGGCCACCATCGGTTATCCTCCTGATTGGAACATGAAACGCCAGGCAAGCGTTGCAGGGCTTCCATTGTTTGTTAAGAAATCAGAAGACATGGCCTCCGGTTCTGCACTGGCAGATGTAAATGCCATTGAAGAATTGAAAAAGAAAGCGGAGAAAGAAACTGATCCGGAAAAGAAAAAGATCATGCTGGCGCAGGTGAAAGACCTGGAAGACAGGGAAAATACGCCTTTGCTCACGCTTACAAGGCAAGATGCCGCTCAAACAGAAAAGCTCATTAAGAAAGCAGGGGATCTGAGAAAATTCATTGTAGATGATCGCTCAAGGAAAATAAATAAAGAAGGTGATAAAAACACCGATCCATTCCTGCTCAGGCTGAAAACGTTTGATGTGGAGTTGTATAGCCTGTATAGATTGCTTCGCCAGATATATGATTACCGGTATGATGATCTGACAGCTATTGATGAATACACCAAAGTGCTCAACAATCAGCTTACTGAGCTGAAGAGAATGGAAACACGCACACTGAGGTTAACAGATAATCCTAAGCTGAACCAGAAGTTGCCTATGAAGAGATGCGTAGCGGCATTGGTGAAGAAAGACGATGGCAATCTCGTTCCCATCACTGTGCTGGTGGGTCACCATACAGAAAGCGATCCTGCAAACGGCAAGCACAGAATGATGGTGTTGGATGTAACCTTCGATTCTCCTAAAAAAGGCGACATGACTTACGCAGGCGAAGGTGGTTTTGCCTCAGAGGAAGATGCAATCAAGAGCGCCTTCGTGGTATTCGGAGAAAAAAATCAATATGGAAATGGAAAGATCGTATACCGTGTTACCGGCTCATCCAAAACCCAAAGTGTTGATTCAGTAACAACCGCCACAGAATATCTCGGGTATGCATTGGCCGCCATCGGCATTGCTTTATTGATAGCCGGAACTGTTCTATCTGCCGGAACGCTTGCGCCTGCAACCGCTGCAGCAATAGGAACAGTAGTTACCGTATTAGGTATTTCAACAGCTGTGGTAGGCGCTGCATTGGCTGCTGCAAACATTCATGAGCGTGTAGACAAAGGAACTTTTGCAATAGATGCAGAGTTTGCGCTGGACGTAGTATCCATCGTTGGCGCGTTTGTTCAGGTTATCGGAACCACAACCAGGCTAATGGCTACCATGAGCCGCACCGTTGGAGCCGTACAAAAAATGATGACCATACAAAAGCTGGATAAAGTGCTGCTGATTTACGACGCGCTTGAAATGGGTGGCAATGCTATATTGGTAGGCATTAAAGTTCATGAAGATATAGCGGCTATAAAAGCGCTTAATCTTCCCAAAGACCAGGAAGATGAAATGCTCGAGCAGGTTGCTATGGACGCTATACAACAGGGAGCCATGATCGCTTACACCTCTATGAGCAAAGTAAAAGACCTGGGCGAACACATTGCTACAAAAATTGAGAACGGCAAGTATAAATCATTCAAGCAAAAAGGCTGGGTAGATGACAACAATCATCCTACTGAAAATGCACCGCCTTTCCTGAAAAAACATGCAGCGGAACCGGGTAAAACACCTTCCAAAGCACAGCAGGGTGAACAGGCATGGAAGGAAACAAAGGTGCACGACATGGGCAGCGCTCCTACGCCTGACAAGGCGCATAACCTTACTGTTACTGAAAAAGGCCGCATCATCCGCTGTTCTGATTTCTGTACCGATCTGCGATTGAAGTACAATGAAGTGTTGGAAAAAGATCCGTTCATCAATAAAGAAATGGCCGAGCTGGAAACAAGAGCGCAGCAGGCAGCCAAATCAGGTAACAAAGACGAAGCGAAGAAAGTGGCCGAAGATGCAGCAGCATTTGAAGGGAAATTAAAAACAGCCGATGATCTGCGCAAACATTTATTCGGCATGACCGACAAGGAAATAGATGATGCGGTAGATGCTGCTGAAGCAGGGAAAGTAACCGGTGGACCGAAATCAGGTAAGAAAATTGACGATACGCGCATACCCAAGCGTCAGCGCAGGATGGCTGATGTATTTGATTTCATGACAGCGGACGAATTGAAGGACATAGCAAAAGGTGGTTACCAGAAAGCCATGGACAGGCTCAATTCTGTAATGGGTAAAAAAATAGCTGATATCCCGGAACTAAAAGGTCATTGGGATGCGGCGCGGGCAGATGTTTTAAAAGGAAAGCAACCTACCGATTACCCCAAAGAAACAGTTATCGGCATGTACAAGGATGCTCAGCGAAAATTCTGGGCTAATATCAGGAAAGATCCCGCAGCAGTCGATTTTCTCAAGAGCAAAGGCTTTGCACTCGAAGGTGAAGGCGGAGCTGCAACGGCCGTTCTGGGACCTAAAGGCACTGCACAGCACGAACGCGGACCAATGACCGACCAGGAAAGACGCATCAGTCTTGACCACATCCAGGAAAAAGCCCAGGGCGACAACTGGCAGAAGGCATTGGATGGAGACAACCTTGAACTAATGTTCCAGAATGCCAACTCGTGGAAAGAAATTGTACAGGTGAAATTCGGCATGCGCGATAAACCATAAAAGACTATGAACACAAGTACTTTGAACATCACTCGCTCGCTTGCTTTTCTGCAGGATGTCATCAACCGGAGATTACAGCAATTCTTTCACCGTAGTGAGACTGCTGTTTTTACTTATCCTGAATTGATACTGGAACCCGACAGCGCTCCGCTGAATCAATTGATCGCGAAGCAAAAAATGAATATAGAAGAATATGTGATCCTACTGCTTGCATTGGCGCCGCATCTTCAGCCAAGTTTCCTGGATGGAATGATACAGCAGTATCTGCCCGGCGGTGGTGATTTTCCTGAAATAGGCGGCGCAAAAGGAACAAATTACCGCGGCACATTGGCAACCGGAGAAACAGCTTTGTTTATACTGGCAGGTGATGATCTTAACCGCAGGCTGCACGCGTTGCAGTATTTTTCAGAAGATCATTTTTTTGTGAAAGAAAGCATACTGCAGCTTGAATCAGTAAAAGAAGGCGAACCGCGCATGAGCGGCAAGCTGGTGCTGCAACAGGAATATGTTGATCTGCTCACAATAGGCTCGGCATCGAAGCCATCTTTTGGCCCAGACTTTCCAGCCAAGCTGGTAACTACCAGAATGCATTGGGATGATCTTGTGCTGAATCCCAAAACCGTTGGACCAATCAACGATATCAAAATATGGCTGGAACACAACAACACACTTTTGTACGATTGGGGCATGGAGAGAAAGATCAAGCCCGGTTACCGCGCCTTATTTTATGGTCCATCAGGAACCGGCAAAACTTTAACGGCCACATTGCTGGGAAAACAATTCTGTAAAGATGTTTACCGTGTTGATCTTTCGCAGGTAGTTTCAAAATACGTTGGTGAAACAGAAAAGAACCTCGAGAAAATATTCAACAAGGCAGAGCGAAGGGATTGGATATTATTTTTCGATGAGGCCGATGCGCTTTTCGGCAAGCGTTCCAACGTACAGAACGCACATGATAAATACGCGAACCAGGAAGTCTCGTACTTACTGCAGCGTGTAGAAGATTTCCCCGGGCTCATTATACTTGCATCTAACTTCAAAGGCAATATAGACCAGGCTTTTCTGCGCAGGTTCAGCTGCATTATTCATTTCCCTATGCCCAATCACGAAGAGCGGCACAAAATATGGAAGGCATCCATTCCGCCAAAGGCAGCCCTGGCCGAAGACATTGATCTCTCCGCCATTGCAGGTAAATATGAGCTCAGCGGCTCAGCAATACTAAGCGTTGTGCATTACGCTTCATTGCAAACCATCTGCGTTGATAAAACTGTAATTACAAGGCATCATATTATTGAGGGGATAAGGAAAGAGTTTGAGAAGGAAGAGAGAGTATTTACTTAAGAAGCTACGAGCGTTGAGCTGCGAGCAAGCATCATTCTCTCCGCGACTCACTGTCATCCCGAATCCCCGCAGC
>JBAVMD010000827.1:0-2286 GCA_049689695.1 Chitinophagaceae bacterium
CTCATTACACCATGCAGCGATCGACACGAATGCATTGGAAATTGCATGCGGCAATGAAGAACTTGTTTCTAATCCAAAACCTGCAGCCACGTTTGTGTTGCGCTCATTTTCATTTACACCGGCCTGCAATTGCAGGTAGAACACAAAACAGGTTGATAATACAAATAGTCCCAGCAGAGCAGTTAAAAGATTGTAGCGTGTTGCGGCAGATGTTTTTACTGATGCCAATACCAGTCCGGCAAAAATGCCGGCAACACATCCGATCCACACGGAATGCATCAATGTACGGCAGATCGCCTGTACTAATAATTGCAGATTATCATTTTCCAGAAACAGAAAATTCATAACAAATCGCTTTACTTCCTGTTTTGCTTTTCCAGTTGCTCCAGCAGGTCTTTGATTTCCTGTAACTCTTTCTTCGACGGTTTCTTCTTGCCCAGCAAATGCATCATCAGTTTGCCGGGCGATCCGCTGAAAAAAGAATTAATGAACCTGTCAACCAGCTGGCCTTTTGTGCTTTCCTCTTTTTCCGCAGGTCGGTATATATGTTTCATGCTGCTTTCATCTCGCTTCAACATTCCTTTTTCTGCCATGAGCTGCATGAGCTTTAGCGTAGAAGTGTATTGCACTTCTCGCTTCTGGCCTATCAACGTTTCATGTACAAAACGAACTGTGGAAGGTCCATGCTCCCATAATACTCCCAGTATCTGGAGCTCCGCTTTAGTGGGATCTGAATCGTCTGGCTGGCCTGTTACTTTCCTGGGCATAACCAAATGTATGAATATTTTCGTACGAAAATAAATACAACCTATATTTTTTTTATTTCTTTTTAGTTGCGGGCTGGTTCAGGAAGCTCAACGCAGTTTGCAGGATGCTGTCTGTGCCGGGTTTTTGCTTTGACATATCTATCGTAACCGCAGGAGTAAAATTTTCTCTGGGCATTCCGTTTACATGAAATAGCTTTTCAGCGGGAAACGAAAAGCCAATGCCTGTATGCGGCATGGTGAATGAATAATTGGCGCCGTTAAGCCTGGCCATCGGCGTTCCTATGATCACAGCACGTTTAAGCGCATCAAATCCTATTGCGATCCCTTCTCCAACGCTGCCGGTCCAGTGATCGACCAATACAACCATAGGCTTGCTGTAATAAAATTTCCGGGGCGAAACAATTTCCATCCAACTTCTTTTTATACCAAACTCCATTTCTTCTGCAGTAAACTCATGCTTTTGGTAGAAGCCCTCCTTCAAAATAAAACTTCCTAAAATGGCCCGCGCCACTGTAGTATTCCCGCCGCTGGGAGTAGACCGCAGATCCAGTATCAATGCTTTTGTATTGCGCAAGCTTTGTAAAACAGAATCGAAAGCCGGTATCAGTGCATTATCCCAGAGCCGGTTGTTGATGCATATATAACCGGTATTGCCATTCAACAATTTTGATGTGATGAGCGAAGTATATTGATGCGTTTTAAGCAGGTTCACCGGCTGATCAGGGTAGAACACCATTTCCTTACCCTGGTAGCCGGCAGTGATCTGGCGGTTTTCGGAATGCTTACCCGCAAGCAATACGCGCAATGCATAATTTTTTGCTTCAACATCATCTTTCTTCAGGCTCTGCGGCATAAATGGCTTGATAGCCTGCGCTATTTGTATTCCATTAAATGCAATCAGTTCCATGCCTGCACGCAAACCTGCATTGTCTGCGCCAAAGCCCAAACGCACTTCTGTTATGATCGGTTTACCATTGATATATTCTGCCCAGATGTCGGCGCCGGAAGGCACAAGTCTTTGCGATTCCATGGTGTTGGTAGAAAGCGAAGCATGATGATCGTAAAGTTCATAAAATACTTTCTCCAGCAACGCCACGAAGCTGCTCTTTTGTGTGATGGTGTCTGCAAGCGGCAGGTATAATGCTTTTACTTTCGCCCAATCGGTTTGCTTTTTATTCCAGTAGCAATAATTATCCCTGATGGTTGTCCAGAAAAACTCAAAATCTTCTTTGTATTGCTGCCTGCTGATCTGCGCGGGCGCAGCAAAAAACAGCAGGAGGAAAATAAAAACGAGCAGCTTCTTCATAAATTTTTATCTGTTAAGGATGGTTCAGGCCAGGAGAAGAAGGTTCTTTTTTCTCCAATGAAGTTATATGATGTAAATGTATCTTTATATATCCCCCACTTAAAAAACATCAGATACTGCCATGAACGCCCTGATCGAAACCTGGAACATCCTTAACAGATAAAAATTTATGAAGAAGCTGCTCGTTTTTATTTTCCTCCTGCTGTTTTTTGC
>JBAVMD010000828.1:0-2452 GCA_049689695.1 Chitinophagaceae bacterium
GAGAACATTCCATTCACGGTTGGCCATGCCGAAAGCTGCTTTGTAAATAACCTTTCCGTTCTCCGCTACCAGCACGCTGCCATCGAACATATTGTAGCGGTGATAGGTTTTCATGATCTCATCCAGCTTTTGCTTTTTGCTTTGCGCCAAAGATGTAGTTACAATCTTTCCATTAACCATGGTCAGCACGCTGTGCGTAGCGGACAGCTGTGGAAGCGGAACAGTAAAAATATCCTGCGACAATACCACCAGGTCTGCAAGCTTACCGGTAGACAATGTTCCTTTATCATCCCTCCCTTCTGCATAAGCCGATGTTTTTGTGTAAGCTATTACGGCTTCCTCTACAGAAATTGCTTCTTTAGGATTTGAAGGATGCATGCATGCGAACATGATGTTTAAATAAGGATTCAGAGGGCCATCTGAGCCAATAGCCACCGGTATGCCGGCTTTCAGCAAAGAGCTCATTGGTTGCATGTTTGATAGAACGGTATTGCTGAAACGATCATGAAGTGTTTTTACGATCGTAAAATGAGAAGGGTTTTGAACAACTATTATATTCAGCTTTTTTGCCATTGCAAAGGCTGAAGGCATAACAGCATCGCCATGCTCAAAACGAATGCGCCTGGAAACCCAGCTTTGAGGCAGGGCAGCCAGCTCTTTCAGCATGTAATTGATGGTAGCATCGCCCACTACATGAAACATCGGCTGATCTTTGCGGGAATTCAATTCTGCAAGGATCTTCTTTATTTGTTCAGGAGTAAAGTTCATGTATCCGTACACACCCGGTTGATCTTTATATGCGGCACTAACCCATGCAGATCTTTCAATAGGCGTTCCATCCATCATCCATTTGGTACCAGACAAACTAACCAAAGGAAGAGCTTTCACGTTAGCCGACAATTTTTTTGCTGGAATGTGAAGCGTTCCGTTGCTGTTTATTTCTGCCCAGCGTATCAACCGGAATCTTACAGGCATCGGTGTTGCCTGCAATTGGCTGATGTATTCTTCCGGTGATGCGCCCGTGCACATATTCTGAATGGAGGTAACACCAAAATAGAGCGCTTCTTTCCCAAGGTCCTGCAGGCTGGCGCTAAACAAAGCATCGTTGGTGCTTCTCCTGGAACGCAGCAGGTCACATGCATACTCGTATGCCTGGCCATTGAGTGTTTTACCATCCTGCGTCCTTCCAAATGTACCACCGGGAATATTTGGCTCGGTTTCAGAAAGCCCAAGCGCTTTAATAGCGGCACTGTTGAAAAAACTAACATGCCCCCAATATGATTGTATCAGCAAGGGATGCGAAGGAGCAAGTTGGTCAAGCACAAACCTGTTGATGGAAGTATCTGTGCCTACATCAATGCCCATGGTTGCATTTAAGAAAGTGCCTGGCGACTGAAGCTTAACGGCATTGATGATAGAATCCTTTAATTCCTGCCAGGAGGGTTCTCTTCCGTCTGGAGGGAACGATATGGCATATCCGGTCACATACGGGCTGTGATGATAATGTGCATCGTTAAAACCGGGCACCACGGTTTTTCCGCCAAGGTCTATAACAGCCGTGTTTTTACCGGCCATTTTACTGATGTAGTCATTACTGCCTGTTGCAAGAATGGTATTGCCTTTTATGGCAATGGCCTCAACATATAATTTATTCTTATCCGCAGTGAATATTTTTCCATGCGTAAGAATAAGATCGGGCGATTGAGAATGAGCTTTGTTGGCATGAAAAACAGCCATTAAAAAGACCATCACGCAGAACATATATGATTTCATGCAGGCAATGTTTAAAACGGAAGATATATACACTTATTTATAAAGTGTGCTTCGCTGGCAGCAGCATGGTAAAACTGGCTCCTTTACCTTCCTGCGATTTTGCAGTAATCCGCCCGCGATGGTTAAGTATGATCTTATTCACCAAAGCAAGGCCAATGCCTGTGCCTTCGTATTCCGACCGTACGTGCAGGCGCTGGAAGATCTCGAATATCTTGGATGAATATTCTTCGTTAAAGCCAATGCCATTGTCCTGGAAAACGATCTGGTAGTACACATCATCAACCGGTAAGGTGTTGGCTTCTTTTGTTTCCGTTGAAGCCAGCGAACAGGAAATATTGATAACCGGGGGTGTATCATCGTGCGTAAATTTCAGGGCATTGCCCATCAGGTTATAGAGCAGCTGGTTCATCTGCAACGGAATGGCTTCAATAACAGGCAATTTGTCTGAAGCTATGGTTGCATTTTTTTGAGCGATGATAAGCTCAAAATCATTTTTAATTTCTGCAAGAACATTGTTCAAATCAACCGCTCCAAAGCTTTCTTCCGTACGTGACAGCCTTGAGAAATTCAGCAGGTCGTTGATGAGCCCCGACATCCTTTTAGAGGCAGAATTCATTCTCTGCAGAAACTCTTTGGCATTTTCTGAGAGCGAGTCTTTGTTCTTTTCATAGAGCATGTT
>JBAVMD010000829.1:0-2568 GCA_049689695.1 Chitinophagaceae bacterium
GGATAGCTGCTGAGTGCCTATGGGTGAATAACAGGGCGATTACCACTTATCATTACGACCAGTTCTTTCCTTGGCTATGCTTACAGACATAGCTTTGCCTTCGATCTCTTTGTTATTGAGGTTTTTCATGGCTTCCTGCGCTTCTGCGTCAGTATCCATTTCAACAAAACCGAAACCACGGCTACGGCCTGTAGTTCTGTCAAGTATCACTTTGGCAGAAGAAACTGCACCATATTGCTCGAATAATTCTCTTAATTCCTTATCAGCCGTATGAAAGCTAAGGTTTGAAACATACATGTTCATAAACAAAATAATTTAATTGAATAATAGATTACCGGTGATAAAGGGCTGACAGCAAGGAGTAAAGGAGGAGACTAACTGATACCTGAAGAGCGTAAAAATTGTTTCTGATCCAACTGAATGTTGCAAGAACTTTATTGATAATGTTGCAAATATAAGGAATTTTTGCCAATGAGCCCGTCACCGTCACCGGTTTATGGCAACGGCGCAAGTGGGCTTTATCTGCTAATATGAAAACACCCATGCCTGCAACCGAAATGAGCGGTCACTCATCCACGTTACATGATAGACCATAGATTAATGAAGCCAAAAACCAAAGCCGCTATTATGATAACTTTCGATAAAGCTGTAGTGCGTGTGCCTGGTTTATTCAAAATGTTAATATTTAAAATAATGGCAATGGCACAGCACACCAGCGAAAGAAGCACCGCCGGATATCTTCCCTTCAGCATATCCGGCAAATAGCTTTGATACAATAGCTGGTTTTCAGCATAGCCATCCGGTTTACTGATTGAATAAAACCAGAGTCCCAGCAGGTAAATGGGGACCAGTATCAGCAGTATGCCTGCAATGATCTTTGCCCGGCCGGCCGATTGACGCATAGTTATGTTTACAGGAAAGTTGCTAAGGCTCATTCAATTTTATTCCAGCCGAAAATTATTGTTGCGGTTGCTCCATCGCGTAATTAACCATCCAGTTGATGCCAAACTTATCCTTGAAGTTGCCAAAATAAGCGCCCCAGAAAGTGTCTTGCAAAGGCATTTCAACTTGTCCGCCTGCAGACAAACCATTGAAAAGGCGCTCAGCTTCTTCGCGGCTGGTGGGATGCAGGGAGATATGAACATTGTTGCCTTCGGTTAAGCGATGCCCTGCGGAAGGGAGTGTATCAGATGCCATAAGTAAAGTATGCTCATCAATCGGCAAAGCAATGTGCATGACCCTGTTCTTTTCATCGTCCGGCAGGTTTTCTGTTCCCGGGGCATCACTCATTTTATGCATGCCTGTGAATTCGCCACCGAAAACAGACTTGTAAAAATTAAATGCTTCTTCAGCTTTGCCGTCAAAATTCAAGTAAGGATTCATCTTAGCCATGATAATTTTTTTGAGAGTTAAAGAATAATAAAAGCTGATTGCTCACATCAGCATCGGTTACATAGCAATTTAGGTAATTTCCGGTTGCTTCAAACTGGTCAATAGAAACTGCTGGATTAAGATAGCGCAGAGTATGCTGTCTTTTTATGCTTAATTTAGTTCATTGCTAACCGTTGGTACATCGAACAGCTATTCAATCATATCAAAACATTTCACGCTCTCGGGCCGGAAGCACAGGATGCCGTGAACGATTCATTTGAGAAGGTGCTGCTGCCTAAGAATGAATATCTGCTGAGAGAAGGAAAGATATGCAGGCACCTGTATTTTTTAGAGCAGGGAGCCTTGCGTGGATTTTACAATATCGATGGAAAAGAGATCACGCACTGGTTTGCATTCGAGGGAGATTTTGTAACCTCTTTTCACAGCTTTATCACCCATCAGCCCGCCGTTGAAAATATCCAGCTGCTGGCAGGCAGTATATTATGGGCTATTTCAAAAGAAAATCTAACACGTCTGCTGAATGAGTATCATGAAATAGAAAGGTTGGTAAGAATAGCCTACGAAAAATATTATATCCGCCTCGAAGAACGATACGTGAATGCGCAATTCAAAACAGCTGCTGAGAGATACCAGGCCCTGCTCTTGCAAACTCCACACATAGTTGAACGCGCTCCCCTGGGCGCCATTGCTTCTTACCTGGGCATCAGCCAGGAAACACTCAGCCGCATACGCAGCAGGCTTTAACTTTTACTTTTTTCATTTTTGATAAATGTCAAAGAATGGGGATCGCGGCCGCTATATGTTTGTTGCATAAACAATCAATATGGAACCAAAACAGAACATGCAACCTTCCAACGCATTTATCGGCGCCTCCTGGGTAACACTCATCATTGGCATTACCGCTTTTATCATTGGGCTATGGAATGCTGAAATGGAATTAAATGAGAAGGGATATTATTTTACCGTTCTGATGTTTGGATTGTTCTCCGCCATTTCTGTTCAAAAAGCCGTGCGCGATCAGCTCGAAGGAATACCGGTCACTAACCTGTATTATGGCATTGCATGGTTTGCAACGCTCTTATCTATTTTATTGCTTACGATAGGTTTATGGAATGCAGAACTCACCAAAAGTGAAAAAGGATTTTATGCAATGGCATTTGTACTGAGCATGTTCTC
>JBAVMD010000830.1:0-3287 GCA_049689695.1 Chitinophagaceae bacterium
CGTGCGGGAGAGCGGATCGCATCTATTGCTGCGCCTAAGTTTAAGAAATTATCGCTGGAGCTTGGAGGGAAAAATCCAAACATCATTTTTGCAGATTGCGATTGGGAAAAAATGATGAGGACTTCTATTCAATCGTCATTCTCAAACCAGGGACAAATCTGTTTATGCGGCAGCAGGATATTGATTGAGCAAAGCATTTATGAAAAATTCAAACAGGAATTTGTAGAACGAACTAAGCAGCTTGTTGTAGGCGATCCGTTTGATGAACGTACGAAACAGGGCGCTGTGGTAAGCAAAATGCATTTTGATAAGATCATGGCCTGCCTGGAAACCGCGAAGCGGGAAGGCGGAAAAATATTATGCGGAGGCAATGTTGTAAAGCCTGAAGGCCGTTGTGCAGATGGATTTTTTATTGAGCCAACGGTGATCGAAGGACTTGGTCCGTCTTGCAGAACAAATATGGAAGAGATATTTGGACCTGTTGTAACATTGCAGCCGTTCACAACTGAAGACGAAGCGCTTGAGTTGGCAAATGCATGTGAATATGGGTTGGCTGCAACTATCTGGACGAAGGATATTTCCCGTGCTCACCGCGTTGCAGGAAAAGTGGAAAGCGGAATAATCTGGGTGAACTGCTGGCTCCTCCGCGATCTTCGCACACCTTTTGGCGGAATGAAAAATAGTGGTGTTGGGCGAGAAGGAGGATGGGAGGCGTTGCGGTTTTTTACGGAAGCTAAAAATATTTGTGTTGAATTGTAATGTTGAATTTCACGCAAAGGCGCAAAGGAAGATGCAGAGACGCAAAGAGGCTTCGCCTTTTCTAATCCCGGGAACTCGTGATTTAAAAAAGGCGAAGCCTCTCTCCGCGTCTTTGCGTGAAACCTTCAGCACGAAGCAAAAGAACAAGTACTTAGTACCATGTCAGAAATAATCAAGACCGATAATGCCGCAAAACCTTTAGGGGCTTACCCGCATGCAAGGCGTGTAGGCAATCTCTTATTTTTATCTGGCATCGGTCCTCGAAATTCAAAAGATAATTCTATACCCGGATTAGAATTAGACGAAAACGGCAACATCATAAAATACGACATCGAAGCAGAATGCCATTCCGTTTTTGCCAATGTAAAAGCCGTGCTCGAAGCCAGCGGCAGCAGTTGGGACAAAATTGTTGACGTAACCGTATTTCTCACGAACATGAAAAAAGATTTTCCGGTATACAACCAAATTTATGGCGAGTATTTCAGCAGCGTAGAAGCCTGCCGCACCACTGTAGAAGTAAAAAGCCTTCCAACGCCCATCGCCATTGAACTAAAAGTGATCGCGGTTGTTAATTAGCAAATCAGCCAATTAAACAATCATTGATTAACTGATTTCGTATAACACCTAATGACCAATTGACTTAATGACCCAATGACCCCTTTTCAAAACACTATTGACTTCGCCCGAGAGCTCGACGCACAGGATCCTCTGAAACATTTCCGGGAACGCTTTCACATTCCGCGTATCCATGGAAAAGAAAGCATTTATTTCACAGGTAATTCATTGGGGCTTCAGCCACGCACCACAAAACAATATGTAAACCAGGAGCTCGACGATTGGGCCGAGCTTGGCGTAGAAGGACATTTCAGGGCGCGTAACTCATGGTTCCCATATCATGAATTATTTCCCGGCTTGCTGTCAAAGATCGTAGGCGCATTGCCTGAAGAAATTGTGGTAATGAACCAGCTTACCGTGAACGTTCATTTGCTGATGGTTACATTTTACCGTCCCACCAAACAACGCTTTAAGATCATTTGCGAAGCAAGGGCTTTTCCGTCTGATCAATATGCGATGGAATCGCAGGTGCGCATTCATGGTTTTGATCCCGATACCGCCATTATCGAAGTAAAACCAAGAGCCGGGGAGCATGCCATTCGCACGGAAGATATTATTAATACCATTCAACAGCATGCTGATGAAACTGCGATGGTATTTTTTGGCGGCGTAAATTATTACACGGGGCAGGTATTCGATCTGCAGGCCATTACAAAAGCAGCACACGCGGCAGGAGTTTATGCAGGCTTCGATCTTGCGCATGCCGCCGGCAATGTGCAATTGAAGCTGCACGAATGGGATGTTGATTTTGCCTGCTGGTGCAGCTATAAATACCTCAACTCAGGCCCGGGTGGTGTTGCAGGTGCATATATTCATGAGCGTTTTGCAAAAGATACGCAGTTACCCCGTTTTGCAGGATGGTGGGGCTACACCAAGCAAACGCGTTTTAAAATGGAGAAAGGCTTTGAGGCCATTCCCACAGCAGAAGGATGGCAACTGAGCAATGCGCCCGTTTTATCGATGGCTGCGCACAAGGCATCGCTCGATATTTTTGATGAGGCAGGAATGGATGCCTTAATTACTAAAAGCAGGTTGCTTTCTGAATACCTGCTTTTCATATTGGATGATATCAATAACAGGCGCGCACATATAATCATAGACGTTATTACTCCGCGCGAACCCGCGGCCCGCGGCTGCCAGGTATCTATGCTGATGCTGGAAAAAGGAAGAGAAATATTTAATGCGCTTGAAAAACAGGGCGTACTGGCCGACTGGCGTGAACCCGGCGTGATACGCATTGCGCCAGTTCCATTGTACAATACATTTGAAGAAATTTACAGGTTTGGGAGCATTATTGATTCCATTCTTGAGCAACATTAAAGCAGTATGGATCAAAAGAACATTGTAATAATTGGTGCAGGGTTGGTAGGCTCGCTGCTGGGCATTTATCTCGCTAAACGTGGACATAGCGTGAAGATATACGAGCGCAGGCCGGACATGCGCAGGGAAAAAATTGTTGCTGGCCGTTCGATCAATCTTGCTTTGAGCGATCGAGGCATCAATGCACTGAGAGAAGTGGGCATTGCCGATGATGTATTAAAAATAGCCATACCAATGCCCGGCAGATTGATACATCATCTTGACAGTTCAACTATAATGCAGCCTTATGGCAGGCAGGGGCAGGCTATCAATTCTGTTTCGAGAGGAGAGCTGAATAAAAAGCTGATGGACCTTGCTGAGCAGCATGGGATCACTATTTATTTCAATGAAAAATGTACATTGGTCAACTGGTCAGCAAATACAGTGCAATTTCAGAATGAAGCAACCGGCTTTATTACTTCGGCTACGGCCGATCTGATCTTTGGAGCGGATGGCGCTTATTCAGCCGCACGCATGCAGCACATGTTGCAGCACGATAAATTTGAGTATCACCAATACTATATTGATTGCGGTTACAAGGAAATATCCATACC
>JBAVMD010000831.1:0-10124 GCA_049689695.1 Chitinophagaceae bacterium
GCGCATACGCCCATCGGCCGCTTGTCTGTAGTATCCGCAAAAGAAATTGAAGACTACCTGGAGAAGATGAAGGAGTATGAAACCGTTCAGCGCACAGCCCCTTATACCATTGCAGGCCGCGACTGGATGAAAAACGTAATGCACGTAACCGGCGCCAGTGATCCTTACCTGGGTACGGTGCTGTGCAATTACATGAACTCTTACAGGCAGTTGGTAGAAGATACGCTTGCGGGCGCCAAAGTGCATACCTTCTGTAAAACATCGGCAAACCCGGTTGAGCAGCTTTCGAATGAGCGTATATCGCAATTGTTTGAAGAAGGTTTGAGCGTTGTAAGCTATTTCGGTCACTCATCTTCTACAACCCTTGAATTTAATCTTGACAACCCGCAGAACTACAACAACGTGGGCAAATACCCCGTATTCTTTGTGAATGGTTGTAACGCAGGTAACTTCTTTATATTCGATCCGCTTCGCTTCACCTATAATGAAACGCTTTCTGAAAAATTCACGCTTGCCAAGCAACGCGGTGGTATTGCATTTGTAGCAAGCACGCACTTTGGTATTGTGAATTACCTGAACATTTATATCAACAGCCTGTACAGAATGATAGGGCAGGAGAATTATGGAAAGCCGCTTGGCGTTATAAACAAGGAAGCGCTGTACAGGATGATGTCGCTTACCGGCTTTGATGATTATTATGCAAGGCTGCATGCGGAGGAGATCACCATTCATGGCGATCCCGCGCTGAGGCTTAACTTCCCTTCTGAGCCGGATTTTGTAATAGAAGAGCCGCAGATAAAAATATCTCCTGCATTTATTTCTATCGCAGAAGCCAGTTTTAATTTAAAAGTAAAGCTTACCAACATAGGCCGTGCCGTATCAGATTCAATTACGGTTGAAGTAAAACGTCAGTACCCTGACGGAAGCGTTCAATCCATTCTTCGTCAAAGAATGGCAGGGCTGCGCTACAGCGATTCGCTGAATATAGAAGTGCCTGTGGTGGCAACAAGAGACAAAGGCGCTAACAAAATTATTGTTACAGTAGATGCCGATAACAACGTTACAGAAAAAGTAGAAACCAATAATACGGCTTCGAAAGATGTATTCATTTACGAAGATGAGGCCAGGCCGATCTACCCGTATGATTTTTCCATTATGAACAATCCTTCACAAAAGCTGTACGCTTCAACGGCCAACCCGTTCAGCAATCTGAAGAATTACGTAATGGAGATAGATACTACTGAATTGTTCAACTCACCTGCAAAGCGTACAAAACAATTGTCGTCTATAGGCGGTGTGCTGGAGTTTGATCCGGGCATGGCTTATACCGATAGTACGATCTATTACTGGCGTACATCGCTGGTGCCCACAGCCGGAGGCGAATACCGCTGGCATACATCATCGTTCCGGTACCAGGCAGGCACAGAAGTTGGGTTCAATCAATCTCATTTGTACCAGCACCTGAAATCAAGCGTAGACCGGCTTTCAATAGACTCTGCCAGCAGGGCATGGAAGTTCGGACGGCGTGTTAACAACGTGTTTGCGCGTAACGGTGTGTTCCCTACTGCTGCAAGCCAGGCATTCGACGTATCTGTTTCCATCAATGGAAATACGGATGTATACAACGTGTGCGGTGTATCCAACATTATTTTTAACGTGTTCGATCCGGTGACGATGCGCCCCTGGATCAATGCCGGGTTTGGTCAGACACCTCAGTACGGCAGTGATGTTATCTGCGGCGACAACCGTAAATATAATTTCCAGTATTACCTGCTCGATACTGCAAAACGCAGAAGCGTAGTGGAGTTCATGGATGCGATACCCGATGGATATTTTGTAGTAGTGCACAATACTTCAGGTACCAATCCTTTGTCTAACACGTATGCAAGCACCTGGAAAGGAGATACATCTTACCTGGGATCAGGCAAGTCTATGTACCATCGACTGATGCAGCAGGGATTTGCAGACATTGATTCATTCAATGCTCCGCGTTCGTTCATCTTTGCTTATAAAAAGAACAGCTCTTCTGAATTCCAGCCGAGATCGATATTCAGTATCGGTACTGGTGACCGTATCACCCTGGTATTTGATGCTTCTACACCGGATACCATTGGTCACGTCAATTCGCCAAAGTTTGGCCCTGCCAAGCAATGGAAAGAGTTGCGCTGGGAAGGTTCCAGCACAGAGGCCCTGCCTACTGACCTGGTAAATCTTGATGTAATAGGCGTAGACAATAACCGTGTTGAAACGAAGCTGTTCAGCATCGATCCGGCAACCAGCATATATGACCTTAGCTCAGTGGATGCAGGCCAGTATCCTTACCTGAAGCTCAACATGACCACGCTGGATACCATTAATCTTACGCCTTACCAGCTGAAATACTGGAAGCTTATTTATGAGCCGGTACCGGAAGGTGCGCTTGCTCCTAATATATACTTTACTACTAAGGATACACTTGAAATAGGAGAGAAGCTTACGTTTGGCATTGCGTTCAAAAACATCAGCCTGCCATCGTTCGACAGCCTGCGTATTAAAACATATATACTTGACCGCAACAACGTACCGCATTATCTTGACCTGCCCAAGGCCAAGCCTTTGATCAGCGGCGATACGGTGAAGCTTATGTATGAAATAAATACAGAGCTCTATCCTGAAATGAACACGCTGTTTGTAGATGTGAATCCTGACAACGATCAGCCTGAGCAGCATCATTTCAACAACTTCATGTTCCGCAACTTCTATGTGAAGCCAGACAAGAAGAATCCATTGCTTGATGTAACCTTTGATGGTGCGCATATCCTCAATCGTGATATCGTATCGCCAAGGCCGCATATCCAGATCAAGCTGAAAGATGAAGCGAAATTCCTGCTGCTGAACGATACGGCGCTTACATCGGTGCAGCTTCGCTTCCCCGATGCGGCCAATACTTTGAAGACGTATAATTTCAATACAGATACTTTGCGCTTTACGCCTGCAGCCACCGGCTCAGACAATACGGCAACGCTGGATTTCTTCCCGCAGCTTACAGACAAGTTCACGGAAGGAAGCGAAGAGGAAGAGTATGAGCTGATCGTGAAAGGAAAAGACAGGAGCGGCAACAAGGCCGGTACTGTTGAGTACCGTGTAACCTTCAGGGTTATCAATAAGCCAATGATCTCTAACCTGCTCAACTATCCTAATCCGTTCACTACTTCCACTGCATTTGTGTTTACCATCACAGGCAGCGAGATACCGCAGAATATGAAGATCCAGATATTGACGGTGACCGGTAAGATAGTACGCGAGATCACTAAAGATGAACTCGGACCATTGAGAATAGGAAGGAACATCACCGATTTCAAATGGGATGGAACTGACCAGTATGGGCAGAGGCTCGCCAACGGCGTATATCTCTATCGCGTAGTGAGCACGCTCAATGGAAAGCGCATGGATAAATTCACAGACGAAGGTGACAATACCGATAAATTCTTCACCCGCGGGTATGGTAAGATGTACCTGATGAGGTAAGCTTTCTTCAATTAGCTAATTAGCTGATCAGCTAATTAGCTAATTGATTTAATTTTCCCCGATGAAACCTGCTGCTCCCGGTTATATACCTGCACTTACCGGTGTAAGGTTCCTGGCCGGATTATTTGTTTTTCTTTTTCATTACAAGCCATTAAGATCATGGGACAACCCGGCGGCGCAGCAGCTCGCTGGCGTGTTCAATGAAATGTATACCGGTGTGGGATTGTTTTTTGTGCTGAGCGGTTTTCTCATCTGCTATATTTATTATCCCCTTGCCCGCATCGAAAAAGATTTCCTGAAGACCTATTTTATCCGGCGCTTTGCACGCATCTTTCCTATTTTTTTTCTGATCACCACCCTCTACTTTGTTTATTGGTCATTGCATGGTCGGGACAGCTTTAAATTCCTGGGTATTTATTTAATGAACATCACCCTGGTGAAAGGATTCTCAAAAACATTCATGTTCACCGGTATATTTCAAAGCTGGAGCCTTACGGTAGAAGAAACTTTTTATTTTCTGGCGCCTTTCATCTTTATCATAACCCGCCGGTTCAGAACATTCTGGTTGCAGGCGCCCGTGATTGTTGGATTGGGATGCATTGTGACGCTGTTTTTTTCATTGTATCCTTTTTATGGTTTTTTCAAGGACACGCAGTTTTTGCTGATGGGAACTTTTTTTGGCCGGTGCATCGAGTTTTTTATTGGTATGCAACTGGCATTGATGGTATTGCGTTCGAAAAAGCCGGTTGCATCTGCAGGTTCCGGAAGTAAATTTCCTTTGGCTACAGTTGCCGGTTTGGTATTGATGGCGCTTTGCCTGTTTGGCATGAGCAGCATCAGCAACTATTATGGAATTAAATACAGCACTGATCACCCGCTGGGAATATTCGCCAACAACATTGTTTTTCCCCTTACGGTAGCTACTTTTTTTTATGGATTGATATACGAGCGCTCATGGGTGCAAAGGTTCTTTGCCTGGGGCCCGGTAGAATTGCTGGGAAAAAGCTCGTATGCCTTTTATCTTATACATGCTGGTTTTGTTGCAGAGTTCATACACCCACTCACCAACCAGCCTTTCTTTACTTTCATTATGCTTCAATTGCTTGCCATATTGATATTCTTTCTTATTGAGCGGCCTGTGTACCGCTGGATCGTGCGGTTTGATAAACGGACTGCGCAATCTCAGGGCCGGTTTCCAATAATAGAGCAGCCTGGATGTTGAACCAGAAGGACGGAATGATGAGCCCGTTAACCGCTTGTTTTCCAACAATACCGCAATCAGGCATTGCACCGACCGGAAAAAAGCTCTAATTTGTGCCGCTCTTAGCGAAGAGTTTATTGGTCTGTTAGTTTATTGGTTTAATGGATTACTGATTATCAATTTACTTCCTGAGGAAGAGACAAATAAACCGGTAAACCAATAAACTAATAAACCAATAAACTGATTCACAAAATATAACGTACTGAATTCCGTTTCTAAGAAAGTTTCCGGGCTATGTGCTTGCCCGGTAGAACAGTAAACCCAACAGATCAAGGCTTTAGCCCCTGAAACCAACAAATAAAGAGATCAATGAGAATTTTAGGCATTTCTGCTTTTTACCATGACTCTGCCGCCGCAATTCTTGACAATGGAGAAGTAATCGCAGCAGCGCAGGAAGAAAGGTTCACCCGGAAAAAACACGACCCCGGATTTCCCGTAAATGCAACCCGCTTTTGCCTGGATTATTTAGGCATATCAGTTAACGACCTGGATGCTATAGTGTTTTACGACAAGCCCCTGCTGAAATTTGAGCGGTTGCTGGAAACTTATTACGCTTATGTTCCCAAGGGTTTATCATCATTTATGATGTCGATGCCCGTTTGGATCAAGGAAAAGCTATTTCTTAAAAAACTGATATACGATTCGCTGGATACTATAGAAAAGGTAGATAAAAAGAAAGTAAAGCTGCTTTTCCCCGAGCATCACCTTTCACATGCCGCCAGCGCTTTCTACCCCTCACCTTATGAGAATGCCGCCATCCTCACCATAGATGGTGTAGGCGAGTGGGCCACGGCTTCCATTTGTAAAGGCGAAGGAAATAAGATCACCATTCTCAAAGAGCTCGATTTCCCCCATTCTCTGGGATTACTGTATTCCGCATTTACTTATTACTGCGGGTTCAAGGTAAACTCAGGGGAATACAAGCTGATGGGACTTGCCCCTTATGGCAATCACGGTTCGCCGGAGGTTGCGAAGTACGTGGATATCATCAAAACAAAACTGATCGACCTGCATGAAGATGGCTCAGTATTTCTTCAGCAGGAATATTTCAATTATGCTACCGGCCTGCGCATGACGCACGACGATAAGTGGAAAGACCTGTTCGGTTTTCCCAAGCGTGAATCGGAATCCAGGCTCGAGCAAAAACATTGCGATCTCGCATTGGCTATACAGGAAGTAACTGAAGATGCAGTGCTGAAACTGGCACGTGAAGCAAAGAGACTTTCGGGCTCTGATTATCTGTGCATGGCAGGTGGTGTTGCGCTTAATTGCGTAGCCAATGGAAAGCTGGATAATGAAAAAATATTCAAGCAGGTATTTGTGCAGCCCGCTGCCGGCGATGCCGGTGGAGCATTGGGCGCGGCCTATGCGGCGAATTATATTTATTTCAACCAGGAAAGAAAAGTAGATCCCAATAAGCTGGATGCATTGCGCGGTTCTTACCTGGGTACAGAAACCTCCGATGTGGAAGCTGCAAAAGTTGCTAACAGGTACAGGGCTGTATACAAACAATTCGAAAACGAAGATGAGCTGCTGGATACACTTGCAAAGCTTATAGCTGATGGAAACGTAATAGGATGGCACCAGGGAAGAATGGAGTTTGGACCGAGGGCATTGGGAGCGCGCAGCATTATTGCCGACGCAAGAAATCCCGAAATGCAGAAGAAGCTCAACCTTAAGATCAAGTACAGGGAAGGCTTCCGCCCGTTTGCGCCGGTTGTGCCTGCCGAAGATGTATCTGATTATTTTGAGCACGGAGATATTTCTCCTTACATGCTGCTGGTAAAGCCTTTGAAAAAAGACAGGCAGATAGCTTTCCCTGCAGAATATAAAGACAAAGACCTTTTAGAGAAGTTGTATTTCCTGCGGAGCGATCTGCCGGCTATTACACACATCGATTATTCCGCAAGGCTTCAGACTGTTCACCAGGAAACAAATCCAAGGTTCTGGAAACTGCTGCAGGCGTTCAAGCGCCTCACCGGTTATTCAGTGCTGGTGAATACAAGCTTCAACGTGCGTGGCGAGCCCATCGTGAATACACCGGAAGATTCTTATCGTTGCTTTATGCGTACCGATATGGATTACCTGGTGGTAGGCAACCTGTTGTTCGACAAAAAGCTGCAGCCTGAATGGCACGAAAAAGACGATTGGAAGAAAGAGTTCACACTCGATTAAAGGGCTTGTGGGCAGTTTTATCTAATTTTACCTCTATAATCTGGTACTCTGTATCATTAAAACCATAAATCATGGAATTCTTAAAGGACCTCTGGAGTTTTATGAAAGCAAGAAAGAAGTGGTGGCTTGCACCGCTTATCATTGTGCTTTTGCTGATTGGCGTGCTGATCGTATTAGGCGGCAGCTCTGCGCTTGCTCCGTTTATTTATACCCTATTTTAACCAACTCCAAATGGAAAGAAACAAACATCTCGAGACAATCATAGTGCTTGTCTTAGCACTGGTCATTTGTTATATGGTATGGCACAGCAAGTACTTCCTGTGGGGAGCGATTGGCCTGGGTGCGATCGGCGTCTTCATTCCTTTCCTGGCTGGTAAAATACACTGGGCATGGATGAAGCTTGCGCATGTTATGGGCTATGTAATGAGCAAGGTAATGCTCACATTGGTATACGCCCTGGTTGTGGTGCCGATGGGAATTTTCTCCAGGAAAAAAATTACTATGCAGCTGAAAAGCGGCACCAGCAGTTACTTCAGGGAGAGAAATTACACCTATAAGAAAGAAGACCTGGAAAACGTTTGGTAAAGCAGTGCACGTAAGAAATTTGTAAGGGTTGGAATGGAGGTATAATGAAACTCGCATTTCAACCTTTTTATTTTTAAATAATGCAAGTACATGCGTCTCTTAAAAAAAACACTGATCGCAGTAGGTATATTGGTATTGCTTAAAGTGGTCCTGATCGTCTTCGAGAAATATTCTCCTGTTACCATCCTGTTCCATCGAAATCTTATCACAGCCCTGCAGCTGTTCACTTTCTTTTGGCTGATATTAAGCATTGTGATGGACCTTTTCATGGCTAAGAACCCGCGCCGTGCCAGCCGCGTTACCTGGATATTATTGCTGGTACTGATAGCAGGCCTGGAATTATTGTTCCAATACTGGTTAAGAAATCCTGCAAGCGTTCCCCGTTCCATGCAGGCTTCTTTTAAAGAATATTACATTCATAATTACCGCAACATTGTGCAGGTTGAAAGAAGCTGCAGTGAATTTGACAGCAGTCTTTTTTACCGCTTGCGCCCCAACAACCAATGCCAGTTCAGCAATGTTGAATTCTCCAATACCATTAAAACCAACAGCCGGGGATTAAGGGATGATGAAGCATCCCTAACAGGTTCTGATATTATTTGCATTGGTGATTCGTACACCATGGGTTGGGGAGTGGAACAGCAGGAGGCATTCCCATCAAAGCTGGAAAAATCAACAGGATTAAAAGTGTTGAATGCCGGTATGTCATCATACGGCACTGTGCGAGAGCTCAGGCAATTTTCTATGCTGGATACCGGCAATTGCAAATGGGTAGTGCTTCAATATTGCGGCAACGATGTGGAAGAGAACAAAGCCTACGTAGATAAAAATTTTACGCTGCAAACATCCAGCGCTGCCACATATGACACCTTGCTCCGCCGGTCAGAATGGAACCATGCTTATTATCCTGGTAAAACATTATTTTCTGTTGGCATGTTCAGGGTTAAGCAGGCCATTAAAGACCTGAGAAAGAAAAACGAAGAATATGTAATTCCGCTGGGCGGCACTCAGTTTGCCACCATTCCTGAAACCGCAAAATTATTTGCAGAAACGCTTCGTCACTCTGCCGGGTATTTTAAAAACCGCAGCCTTATTGTATTGTATGTTGCAGAAGGAAGAAAGGATTATGTATTTGTAGAGTCGGTAAAGAAATTATTGGCAACATCTCCATATAAAGAAGAGCTTTCAGGACCGGTGTACTTTGTAAATACTTCTTCGATCATAGAAACCGCCGATACTTATTTCCTGGATGATCATTACAATGCAAAGGGGCATGAAAAGATTGCTGCGGAGTTAAAAAAGATCATAAAACCTTAATCGGGGTAAATTATTGATTACTGATTATTGATTATTTGCTTCGTGAATAATCAATAATCAGTAATTAATTTTTTCTTCGATAAATAATGTTATACAACAAGGTTCCTCCTATAGCTGCATAAATAAATATGATGGGCATGACCGGCATAATAAAACGGTTATGCCAGTCGTCGCACGTTAGCATAACGCTTATTGCAAACGTGGCTACCAGTGTTACAGAAAAAATAAAGAAGCGTCTCTGGTTTCTGAAACTATGCCGTATAGCAAAGCTTGCCAGGATATAAACGGGGTAGAAGCTGGCCATCAGCAGCAGATTGTGCAATCCTGAATAATAAGAACGGAACATCCCAAAAAATGCCACGAGCCGTGCAAAGCCGAGTTTTATAAAATCGATGAAATGATTCAGCACATACAACAGCAACCCCCAAAGTGAATTTTCAGCCTCTGCTCTGCCTGCAGCAGCGTTGCCCGGCAAACCGCAGATGATGTGCTCCTGAACAAATGGAGCTATAAAGTCAAACTCTCCTTTGCCTTTCATGGCGGTATCCAGCAAAAATATCAATCCTATTAACCCGGGCAACCAGATGAGCGCTGCCCAAAGCTTCTGCCGGTTCACAAAGAGATGATGGCTTACCAAAGCCAGGCTTGCAGGAATTACCAGCATGCCGGTAGGCCGGCAAATGATCAGCAGGAATAATAGCAATGATAATAATACAGGCTTTGCATAGCGGCGGTTGAACTTTGCAAACAGCACATAGCAATAAATGATCAGCAGGCTGAAAAAAACCGATTCGGTAAAAAGAAACACCGTCCATTTCTGAAAAGGGATGCACAACAATAACAACAAGGTTGCAGTAAAAGCAGTGCCTTCTTTGCCTGAGATATTCCTTACCAGCCGGTAAAAGCAAATAGCCGCAAAGCCATTCAGCAGCAATTGAAATATATAAAGGCCAATGATGCCTGTTCCGGTAATATCAGCGAGCAACTGGAGAAAGATATAGCCGCTGTAAAAAATATATTTCGGCTGGCTGAAGTGTGCGAAGGTCTTGAAATGTTCCGCCTCGTACAGGTATTTAACCGCTTCTTCCTTTGTATAGATCCCAAAATGCAGCAGCAGTCCCACCTGCACTGCGCAAAAAATGAAAACCAGCAGCAATTTTAACCTGTAACTGAGAGGGCTGAAGTTCATGGAAACTTAATTGTAAAGGCACAAGGCACAAGGCACAAGGCACAAGGCACAAGGCACAAGGCACAAGGCACAAGGCACAAGGCACAAGGC
>JBAVMD010000832.1:0-2116 GCA_049689695.1 Chitinophagaceae bacterium
AAGGCCTGGTGGCTGTTACTGACTCGCTTAATAATGCGTTTACAGTTTCCTTAAGTGATATAGAAACCAAGTATGAAGTGCAGAAAAAGGAAAATGTGATCATGCGGCAGCAGTTTGATCTTACAGCAAAAAATTATCTCCTGTTCGGGTCTTTGCTTTTATTGCTGGTAGTGATTGTTGCCGCGTATTTTATTTTCAGGGCAACCCGGAGCAGGCACCTGATGAAAATGCAGGTAATGCGGGATGAAGAAAAGCGCATAGCTGTGCAGGCTGTGGAAGAGGCGGAAGAAGCGGAAAGGAAGCGCATTGCAGCAGACCTGCACGATAATCTCGGCGCGCAGGCCAATGCCATTTTATACAGTACGGAATTGCTGCAACATGAACAGGCGGAAAAGGAAATACTGTTGAACGATCTGCACGATACAGCCCGGGGCATGCTTGCATCCCTTCGCGAAACCTTGTGGGCCTTGAAGAATACAACTGTAAATGCTCCTGATGTCTGGTTGAGGTTGATCAATTTTACCAAACAGCTTGGCCGCCACTACACTTCTGTAAAGATCAGTGCAGAGGGCATGGCGCCTGCCTGCCGTTTGTCTTCCGCAAAGGCGCTCAATATTGTTTTTATAATGCAGGAAGCAATGAACAATGCGGTTCGTCATTCAGGAGCGGAAAGCATTTATATAAGCAGTGAATACGCCGATACGGTATGGAAACTGGAGGTAAAGGACAATGGGACCGGGTTTGATAGGAATTCCGCCAATAAAAAACCGGAAAGCTACGGTTTGAGTAATATGACTGAAAGAGCAGTGGCGGCAGAGGCTGTGATCAATATAGAAACATCAGCAACAGCAGGTACAAAGGTGGAGCTTAAGGTGAGGATTGGCAACTAATCCAAAAGGAGTATTGGTAACGATTGGTATTTATCTCAATTTCAATTTAATTTTTGCATAATGATCAGAGTTGCCATAGTAGACGACCGGATGAATAACAGGAATATCATTGCTGATAAATTGCAGCGCAGCCAATTTTTTTCCGTGGTCATGCAGGCGTCCAACGGTGAAGATTTTCTGCAGCAGATGCGGACCGCTGAAGATGCATCAAGGCCGAACGTTGTTTTGATGGACCTTGAAATGCCCGTTATGGACGGGGTAACTGCAATTGCAAGCGGCTCTTCTTTATATCCTGATATCAAATTCATTGTGCTGACGATCTTTGACGATGACGATAAAATATTTAAAGCCATCAGGGCCGGGGCCTGCGGCTACCTGCTGAAAGAAGAAAGCGGGCCTGTAATTACAGAAATGCTGATGAATTTATGGGAAAGCGGCGCTGGTCCCATTTCGCCCAGCATAGCGTATAAAATACTGCAGATGGTGCAGGCGCCCCTGGTTGCAAAGACTGAGAAACAATCTGCGGAAAACCTGTTTGATCTAAGCGAAAGAGAGAATGAAATTCTTATGCTGCTTAGCCAGGGCCTGGATTACAAAGAGATCGGGTTAAAGCTGAGCATCAGCCCGAATACAGTAAAAAAGCACACCATCAATATCTACCAGAAGCTGCATGTAAACTCAAAAGCGCAGGCTTTGAGGATTGCGTATACGAAGGGTTTGATTTAGCATGCCATAATGTGATTTGCCGGTACTTATTCGTTAATTTCCGGTTTGTATGCAACATTATGATGGACCAGTTAAAGCGTGAACACTATCACCCTATTTTCATTAGCTACCGGCGTGCTGATGGCATTTCTGAAGCTAAATTGCTGCGCTCTTTATTTGAAAAGGAATTGGGCGCCAACAAAATATTTCTCGATACTTCTACAACATCCGCCGGCGAAAAATGGCAGCAGGCTATAATCAACGCAATCCGTAATGCAAAAGTTGTAATTGTATTTATCGGCCCTTGCTGGAAAGGCGAGAACAATATAAACCGTTTACTGGAAGATGATGACTGGGTAAGGATTGAATTGGAAACAGCATTGCAAAATAGCTCCACAAAAATATTTCCTTTGTTTTATCTCCCTTCCAATCAGAAAGATTATGATTATTCAACGTGTTTAAGCAAAAGTTCGCTTCCCGCATCCTTGCATTCACTCGCCTTGCACCAGGCTGTTTCTATC
>JBAVMD010000833.1:0-18765 GCA_049689695.1 Chitinophagaceae bacterium
ATTGCAGGTAGCGCTCTTCTATCCAATCGTTCAGATCACCCATGATGGCATCACTCATCAACCCGGAACTTACTGCATTCAGTTTAGGACCGATGTCTTCCAGCAGGCGCTGGTGAAACTCAACGGAGTTGGGATGCAGGGAAAGTATGTTCAGAAAATCTTCCTGGCTTGCAGGGGCATCGTTCCCGATGTGCTTCACCTGTTGCGATTTTTCTTTCCAGAACTGAAAGAGCTCCTGCACTTTGGCAACTATCTGATTTCTTATAGGATCAGTTGCCTGCAGGTTCAGTTTTGGTAAAACAGAAACAGGCATGATGCCGTAAGGCTGCTTACCGATGCGGATGGCAGGAATAGTTCCCCTGCCCGTTACATATTTGTTGAAGAAGCTTTCAACCCTTGCTATTTCATCATCAGTTAAAACAGGGTCCAGCATTTCACTGAAGAAATAACCCAATGTTGCAGGAAATAAAGCCGTATTCATGGAACGTGCATTCTGCTGATCTGTTCCCTGTGCGTTCTCTGTTTTCTGCAGGATAGCATCGTTTATTCCCAGGTATTGCGAAAGCCATAATCCATCTGCAAATGCTGCACTTCCTTCTTCCGTATTTTTTGGAGGCGCAGGCGGTGGTGGCGGTGGAGGCTGCGTGCCCTCTTTTTGCGCCCACCTGTTTTTCCATGTGTAAGAAGTATCCTCGTCATCTGAATTATTGGTGATGCTTCCTTGTTTTGTGAGCGAAAAACCTTTGTTGGTGTAAGTATGGTTATCGATGAGGTTCTCGAGCAGCAGTTGTGATTGGGTAACATCAGATCCTGTTCTTACGCCAAGCACAACCAGTTTTGAAAAGCCTGCATTGAACTCTGCATCGGTCAATGTTATTTTAATTCCAAGGCCAATCTTAACGGCTTCTTCAAAATTGTGCATCCAGGCAGCGCCTTCGGTGTTGCTGCCATTGAATCCCATCTGCACGGTCTTTGGTACCTGCTTGCTGATCTCGGTACGAGCCTCTTTGCCTTCTGCGTTATACATCCTGAACACAAACCTGTCTGGCAAGGTAAATGCCTGCGGAGTTGGAATGCTGTCTGTAATGTCTACCAGGAATTTTTGTTTTATCTCCGCTCTATCTCCCTTGGTTAATATTTTAATGAAGTTGGGCGTAGCAATATATTTTTTCACCCATTGCTCTATAAAAGCTGCGCGGTTGCCGCCATGCTTTCCGCCCAGATCGTAAGCATTATTTTTTGCATATTCGATGGCGCTTTGCAATTCCTGCGCAGTTAAGTATTGGCTGGGCACTTCAGACTGGCAGGTATCAGGATATACCCTGATCCATAATTCGCGAATGCTGTCTTTTTTATGAAAGCGTGTTTCGAGACGAACGGGAAACAACAGCAACGGAAATTTATCGTTCAGTGCATTTACTTTTTGCGTGTACAAAAAGAGATCGTCTTCTGCATTTTCTTTTGCTTTATCGATGGATTTTTGCAGCTCGCTTATTTCTGTTTTGAATTGCGCGATGTTCTTATTGCGCAATTCTATTTCTTTTGACTTTGCAACAGCTTCTTTTTCAAGATCCGACTGCTTTGCCGTTAAGCCGGGTTTAAATTTATTATCGGCAGTTTCAATAGTGCTTTTGATGCGCGCAATATCGTTTAATATCTTGCCCCTGTTCTTATTGAGTGCATTCAGCGCTGCTGTTTCAGCAGATATTTTTTTTTCTGCAAGCAGCAATTGTTTCTGTAATTCTATTTTGGTGGACATTGTTCTTTACATTTTTTTGGTTAAAAGCCTGGAAGCGTGAATTGCCACAAGCACCGGCGGCTGGTAAAGGATATAAGCCAGTTGGGCCGAATCTTTCGGAGGCCATGAAGCCTGAACATCTGCCGATACTGTGATCGGCTTATCGAAATTTAAAATATTGCTTTCCGTTACGCCTGTATCGGTCCAGGAAATATCACTCCATCTTCTTTTGTTTTCTGTGGTGTTTATATCCAAACCAAAACGTGGCTCGCCCGGTCTTTCGCGGAAGATGAAGAACCAGCCGGGATCATCGTTGGTGGTTGTTGGATTAGCAGTGCCTACCAGGTCTTTTTCAGTGAGGGTCTTGCCATTCTCTACAATCCTGAATGCGAGGAAATAAATATCGGGTTCGATCTTCGCTTCAAAAATGGGCAGCACTTCTTCCGCACCCGGTTTTATTATTCTTTCTGCGCTTATTGATCCTTCGCCATTGACAGACCCCCAGTCTGCTTTTTGAGCAGTGATCACCGAATTGGGATATTTATTTAATAAGTCTCCCCTGATCACCAAAAACAATAAGCCGCTATTGCCTGTTGCACTGTTCTCTCCAAGCTTTTTATTCCATGTATGAATTTCATTGATGCCCTGGTAGTTTTCACCAACAGTGTCCCAGAAATTCCTGAAATAAGATCCGCGCTGATCTGTAGGAAATCCGCGCCAGAGCAATTCTCTCGACATCTCATGGTTCAATCCCATCATGTAAGCTTCAATAAAACGCTGGTTGGTTTCAAGGAAAGTAATGCTGTTCTGTTCAATGAGATTGATGTTGGGTAAGAAGTATTCATGCGAAAGATCGGTCAGCGGCATATACATCGGCAGATCAAATTCAGGGTATTTCATGATCTGCGATTGCAAGCCTTCCCCTGAAGGCACAAACTCTGCCAGTTGAGGGTATTCCTTTACCAGCCGTGTTTTTAAATTGACCGCTGCGTTGATGCCCGCCAAAATAGAATTCCTGCTGCCTGTAAGATCTAATGCTATTTTAGGTTCAGGCTTTACTTCTTTTTGCAGCTCGTATATCTCATTTGCATTTACTATGGCGTTTGCCATCTTAGCGCCTGACTGCTGCATTGCAGAAGGTGCATTTGTTTTCTTTGTGAGCGGTGTAAACAGCGCGCCCACTGGTGTATAGGTAAATGATGCGTCGCCAGCTCTCAACCGGTCTATCACTGTGGGATCAAAATGTAACGATGATCTCAGCGTTATGCTCATCCTGTTGCGTTCTTCTGTATTGGCTGAGATGAATGTTGGATGCGATGTGATGTAATTGGTGATCATCGTTTCAAACTGCTGCGTGCTTATTGCTCCGGCAGGCAGTTGCTTTTCTTTCGCAAGTTTGAATTTTGCATTGATGTTCTTACCTGTATCTGCAAATATGTGCTCGTCATTTTTTCCAACTTTGGAGATGCGCCCTTTAGGCCGCGCCATTTTCCTGAACAGGCTGGTGCGCACTGCATTGGGAACAGGGCTTGCATCGATGCTCTTAAAGATGGTTGCGGAAAGGCCGGCATTCGACCTGATCTGCTTATGCAACGGAGCGGTGAAGCCAAGCAATTGCTCGTTGGAAAAATTTTCGATCACATCTTTCCTGAATGATTTATTAACCTCGATGGCTAACTGGTAATTTTTTATCGACCTGTTGGCTTCGCGGATCTCTTCGAACTGTTCCCAGGCGGCATCCATAAATTCTTCCTGGTTCTTCTGCACCACTTTTGTGCCCAAGGCAGCTACTGCACGATACCTTGGATCGAGATTGAGCTCGTGTATCCAATCCTGCCTCGTTGCTTCGGGCAACAATTCGTTCGAATCTTTTTTATAAAGTATTTCTTCTGTATCTGCATGCCAACGGCCATATACAGGCAGGGTAACTCCCGGCTCATCTTCACTCAAATCTATTCTTAGCTTATTGGCAATGTTCTTCTGCCATTCGTGCGGGTTGGTATTTCCTTCCCACTGCTCATATTTTTCTAATTCTTCTTGTTTTGCAGGTTCCAGCGTATCCAGCGGAACTCTCAGCGCGCCGGGAACATATAATGGTTTCGGTTGGCCATTTTCCTGGATGCCATCTACATAAATTTCTTTGAAGCCAACTTTTGTATCAGCAACACGCGGCTCTAACAGGTCTACCAGGTATTCAAAATCACCCATGTCGCCTGTTCTGAAATACCAGCGATGGTAGTAGGGAAATTCTTTCTGTTCAAATTCGCCCCAGGATGCTTTATTCACCGGCGTATTTTTTACGCTGGAGTATTTTCCGAGACCTGCAAGCCTTCCTGTTTCAAAAGAAGGAATTACAAAAGCGTGATAGGCCTTGTTGGCAACCAATCTGCGTGGGCAAACCACTCGTGAATAACAATAATCTCCATCGATGTCAATCACATTGCGGATGTTTGCTTTTACCGCACCGTCGTTCACCGCTCCGCCACTCACTTCTTTTTTTACAACATCCTCATTGATGTGCACATGCGAGAAAGCCCATAAGTTATTGGGCGATGGAAATACTTTCAGCCTGTCTGTATTACCCTTCAACGAAATAGAAGGCAGCGGCTTGCTGATGCCTGAATCAGGTGTAGATGTGGGCTCTTCTGTAAATTCATTTTCTTCCAGTACGATCAATGCAAGCCAGGGCGTTAATTTCCTGCTGTCTTCATTGGCCATGGAAGGAGAGAAGCGCCAGGGAAGATCTTCATCATAAAATTCAATAAAGGCAAGATGCTTTGGCTCGTACGTTGTATTGTAATGCTGCGGCTCTGTGCGAATGATCACGCTTTTATCAATACCCACCACATCACCCGGACCATACAGTTCCAGTTTCTTTTTTGGTAGGGGCTCTGTATTGCCATTGTTGTATTTCACATTCACTCTTACATCAAGCTCGGGGCGCGGCGAACCGGTATTTACAGCACTGCCGCCTTTTGATGGATCAGGAACATTCCTGATGCCGTTGGCAATGCCTTGTCTTAAAAACGATATAAAGGAATAAGCCATGGTTGTTAGATTTGTTCGATGAGTACAATGTTGCCCTTGAGAGCATGATTGTTTTTTATGAGTTCTTGCATAGCGTCGTTTGCTTCCGTCATGGTTTTGAAATCCATGCCTGTGTGCAGCGGCTTGTTGTCTGTAGTATTGCCAATGGTATAGCTGATCTTCGATTCTGTATCAACGCCATCCGTTTTGCGAAGCCTGTTCTTATAGCGCATCGACAATTTTGATTTTTTACTGGCAGACCCTTTCAGCAGATCGGTATACATTTTTCCTGTGAGCAGCTTCTTCATCGGTTGCTGAACTATATCCCTGTCTATATAGATCTGCTCGTACTCCAGGTTCTGCCTCACTGCGCCGCCCACAACAAATTCTGAACCATCCTGCGTGAACACGGCTTTAACACCGTTGTTGAATTCTTCGAACGAAGGGCGTGACAGCTTTTCCGCATCGCTCATTTCTTTGTATTGAGCAACAGCAAAGAAATCCCTGGTAGTGGTTAAAGATGCAGTCTGGCTGCCAATGGCAACTGTTTGAATGGAAACATGATGTACATCGCTAATAACCTGGTTGCCGAATTTATCCATCTCGAAGTTCAGCGGTATCATCTTCTGCGTTATCATCAACGAACCGAATGGATGAATGCGCGACAATTGTTCCTTTGGCGTTGTGTTTGGCGGAGCTGATGCCGGCGGATTGTCTTCATAAGCTTCGGGGCTTACCAACGCAATCAGGTTTTGCCTTCCTGCAGGAAGATCGGTGTGGTATACTTCTGCTTTCGCCATTTCCTGGATGAATTTATCCCTGATGGCAATTTCTTCCAATGCTTCCTGGTCGTCTTCGCCCCACTCAACAGTAACTTCAAGCTCCCAATCAAATCCAAATACTTCTATCGATCCTATTGCATTCACATACCAGGGCCTCGGACCACGCAGCAATGCTGTAACAGACATTTCTGCATCACCCAAAGGCGTATTGAGCGCGAATATTCCCCAGAGGTGTGCAACAAACTGGAAAGGCGAGAACTGGATCAATGCATCAAAGCCCACATCGCCTGTTACATTAAATCCATCCACACCAAAATAAGCAAGCACTCTTGCGCCGAATTGAGCGGTGTTGGAAGTAAGTGCGAAATAACTTTCAATGCGCAGCCTTGCATTATCATGATCGAGTAAGCTGATGCTTATCCTGTTCATGTCAGGCACCACCATGGTAGGATGATAATCAGGATGGAATCCGCCAACTGCAAGAATGAAATCAGGCTGGTTGCCATATTTCAATCGTACGATCATATCACCTTCCAGCGTCATTACGTATACAAGATGCGAATCGTACAGGCTTGCATCGAACGTAATAAGCTTTTCAGAAGGATCGATAGTCCCTAAAAAGTTCACCTGTATTTTTAATAGCGGCGTTTGCTCTGTAGGCAGCGTCATTTTCAGCACGCCGAGTATTGCGATCAGCGGATCGGGCAATTGAATGATCACGCCAAGCGATAGACTGATGAGCGTTGGAGTGCCCCATCCGATCTTAGCCATCGGGCCAACCAGGAAAGATCCCTGTTGCGGTGGAAATATCTCCTGCAGATCGCTGATGATGCGAGGCGCATTTTCAATTACGTTCGTTGGGAATAGAATATCGTTGATGGTGCCTTCACGCACGCCATCGCGCAGCGGATCGAGCAATACTGTTCTGTTCAGTCCCAGCAAACCGCCAACTCCTATCAACGTAAAGCCAAAGCCTAACTGGAAAGCGGGCATAAATTCAGCCGTTACTATCACAAGCATTGAAAAGCCCGGACTGCCATCAGGCATTTTGGTTGAAACAAGGCCGATTGCATTGAGCGTTAAAAATCCCTGCACGCTCAACATCATAGCGCCTGCATACAAACCCTTTTCATAATCGAGGAAAAGATATCCGCCGCCCTTTACAATTCCTGCATCGATGCTGAGGCCTACTCCTTTCGGCGGCTTGAAGGCAAGGTCAATGTCGAGCGGACCTACATTGCCCTGGCCGTTTTCCGGGAATGATATGGTGGAAGTAAGACCAATATTTTCTACCACTACTACCAGCGGGCCTAACGTTCCCTTTACAGATGCGCCAATGTCAACCGGTATCTTTCCATTGTTCGGCTTAATGCCGATGAGCACATTCTGAATATCTATCGGCCCTAATTTAATATGCACCGGTATCAATACTTCTATGCCGCTGCTTCCTTTAAAATAAATACCGTTGAGCAGGGAGAAGCCAACGCCTAAACCAAACGAAGCTTTTATTCCGCCATCGGGTAAAATTGCGCTGAGGAAAGCATCACCTTCCGATGTATCCAGCAGTAATTCGATGGTTTTGATGTCAAGCTCAACACCAAAATCCTTGCGGCTTGAGTTGAGCTTGGCGTAAAATGTATTTGAAATATCTTTTAATGAAAGATGCGTGCTGTCTTTATCTCCGAAGAGATAAATGGTGGGCACCTGGTTATTCGCATCTTTCTTTTGCGCTGTTTTGAATCCAAGTTCAAGCGAGCCTGCATCTTCCGGCCGCTGTCCATCGCCAAAAATATTCTGGAATGCTTCCATTGCAAACGGAGGCCGGATCACTAATCCAACTACGGCATCCAATGCAAGCGAAGTAGAGAAAGTGCTTTCCCATTCTTCACTGATATCAAACTTAAATTGCGCCGTTCCTGTGAAGTACGGAATAAGCGCAAGACCTTTTTTCTTATCTCCTATTTTGTCTGCAGGAGAAATATTCAGGCCCAATTGTGCGTACGATTCAGGATACACGCCGGCGCCATAAACAGGTATTCTTAATTCAGGCAGATCATCTGTTACGTTACCAAGCGCATTCTTAACGTTGTCACCCTGCGTGTAGATGCCGCCTGGAACAGCCATTGCACGCAGGAATATCTCAAGGCGTTTGAGGAACAGGTCTGAGTTGAAATCTTTATCGGCTTTGTTCCAATCGTATATTTCATTCAATACTTCGCCCGGTTCTGTGAAGTAGCGCGGAAGCCGGTCCCATCTTACTTTCTTAAAGCTGAATGCAGGCTGATAAATAGCATCATTCGCTTCCCTTGTTTCATCATCAAGTACGCCGGTTAAATAAAGTGTACCGAATATTTTCGGGTAACGGCGATAGGTATGAAGAAATAAAAGATAATCTACCAATCTGCGCGGCAGCTCATTCAACGGTGCATGATCTATAAAATCCTGCGCAAGCCCGGGAACTGCTTTAATGGCATTTGCCAGTTTGCCTATTTCTACAAAAGATGATGCGATCACCGGCAAAAACCGAATAACAATTCCTCTTTTCTCTTCATCTGTTTCTGCAGCAATCAATTCCTGTGCAAGCGCAATGATCTCTGTTGATTTGGCGAACACATCGCTCAATACCTGTACAAGATCAGCTGCCGGAACTTTGTAGCCTATTTTTTCAAGAAAGTAAAGTACGCGCTCCGGCGTATCGAGCGAGCGGAGAGGCCGGAGTACATGCGCGACTTCTATTAGCGTTATATCTGATATACGGTCTTGTGCCATAATTTTTTATTGATTGATAACTAAAACCGGGAAGTTGGATTAATATCTCGTGCAGGCGCTTTGCCTTTAACTAAGGCGCCGGATTTACCGTGTCTATCATAGAAACGTCGAAGCCTTGCATGTGCAGGTGATGATTGTGCCTTGTTACCGTTGCACCTGCAACTCCGGTTCCGTTGAACTGTGTGCCTGCCAGCGGCCCTTCCAGCATAAGCTGCGGCCAGTCTACGCCCTGCACCACGTCCTGCGAACGGCGGAATGGTATGCCGGTGCCGGCCTTTGTAGAATGGTAATGACGGCAATGCGGTAAAATGGTACTTACGCCGCCAAGCATAAAGTTTTCCGACAGCATATCGTCTAACTGTCCCCAGCCATAGAGATGCAGCGCGTTGTGAAAATCTGACTGCCTGTTAAAATCAAACCCGGCTTCTGTGAGCACGCATGGACCGCCGCTGAAATTTGTGCGTAGGAAACGCAGGTCACCATTCACACCATTGATGTGTGAAACACTTACGCCTGCGGAACCATCTGAATTGCTGAAACCATTAAAACCAAGATCGGCCGTATTTGTTTTTGCCATTGCACCCAACAGACCGGAAAGACGATCGACATCTACATAATCCCTGGCCGAGTTGTTCGTGAGTATTCTCATGTTCACGCCTTTCCGGTTGTAGTGCTGGAGTGTAGAAATGTCTATCATTCTCACCACCTGGCCTGCAGTTGCAGGTGTGCCGAGGGGCCACATGGGTGTTACCTGCAATTGAAGTTCTCCCAGGAGATGCTCATATCCGTCAGCATCATGATAGTAATAGCTCACCAGCCTGAAAGGCGTTGCCGGTGTGGCGTTCGCAATGTTCCATACAAAGCTGTTCTCTACTTTGCCTGTAGGGTCTGCAAAATTGGCGGTTGTACCGATGCGCTGCCTGTACCTGTTGCCGGGATGATACATATCGTATACAATGCGGTTCCTTATCCTGAACCTTGCGTTGTTATCATAAGGATCATCAGCAGACAGGAACATTTTTTCTTCTTCGGTAGCTGTTACTTCATTTCCGTAGTAGGCTCGTGCATTATCCGGCAGGCGTACGTTTATGCGGAGCTCTGCTGTATTGGTAGCGAGCGTGTTTGCCCATCCATCGAAGAGCGCCCTGGTAGAAGGCCGCAGCGTTAAGTTGATGATGGCCCTGTCTTTATGATCTATTTTATAATTCTCCTGTACATCGCCGCCGCCCGGAAGAACGGTATCATTATTTTTCAATGCGTCAAAATTACCAACAGCAGGTGTGAACTCTGTGGCAAAGACAGCGCCCGTCATTAATTCGATGGGATTTGTATTGCCTGTTAAGTTATTGCCCGCGGGATGTACGTGAATAGTAAGTTGTTTTCCGCGGCAATGCAAGGTATCAACTACAAGGTATACATCACGACCGAGTGCATCTTCATACGCAGGTTGAGTGGCAAGCGCAAGCTCGTTATCGCCAACGCGTACGGCCGTGCTGTCTATGCGTTCAAAATCAATCATAGCTTCCGCAGTGTTGATCCTTTTAAGCACACGCTTTGCAAAATAAGCTTTCAATATCCTCGGCTCAACATGCAATACGGTATATCCTACAGGACTCCATACATGCGCTATTGTTTGCACTGCCTTGGTTGAAAAATCATCAATGGTATTGGCAGGCCCGTGATAGTAATGGGTGAGCGTATTTTTTAAGAAATCCTGTTGATCTTTTAATGCATCCAGGCCAAGGTGCTGCCAGAATTCGAAGCCATATTTACAATCCTGGCATTTGTTTTTCTTCGAACATTCAAACAAATATTTTACAACTGCTGCTGTAAGATTGATGGCTGATTTAGGGAAGAGGGAAAGATGAAACAGTTCTATGAATCTTGGCTTGTTACTGATGAGGCGCTGTTTTGAAGCAGCCAGCTTTGCTGATACAGGCGTAAGCAATTCATCGGAGACGCTTTTTACAAAAGGCGCCTCATGCACGATCATGCCATATACATTGTTTGCCTTGGTGATGTTAAAGAAATCAGGTAGCTGGTTGTTGGCCTGAAGTACATCGTTGAGCACATGCAGGGGCAGGTCGCACAAACCGTTTGCGAATGTGCCTGCATAAGGAGTATCGTTGTTCAGGAAGGCCTGTATGCCGTGATTGGTGTATTCGTTAAGGTCGAAATAGCCATCGGGCTGTAGCCATGCTATGTCTGCTGTAACAAGATTGCGGTGAATGATGGCCATCACGATTTTCTGCAGGGTAAATTCGCCCGATGTGTCGATGTCTACAATGCCGCCGTTCCAGATGATGCCGGGAGTGCTGAAATAACCGCGGAGATGATTCATCAGGTAATTGGTTACCTGTGGATTGCCAGCAAAGAATGGACTCATATTGGCGGCAGTGAAATTGATCTCCCGCACGTTGATCATCTTTGCAAAATTGTGCTCCACTTCGAGCGTTATGCGGTTGCCGCCTCTTCTTACTTCGCAGAATATTCTCAGTTTATCGAACCTGAAATCGCCGCTCGCATCGAACAGGCTGTTCCTGAATGCAAGGGAAAACCTGTTTGTGCCTGCGCCGGAAACATCAAAGAAAGTATTGTCGTTCTTTCTCTCTCCCTTGTTGTACAACTTGTAGGTCCATGCGATAGAATCAACAGTGGCAGTGTTTTCTATAAATAAGGTGTATGCATTGTTGAAAGGAAAATCTTCATGTATGGTCAATGTTTTGGGAAGATGACTTACGATGCATATTCTCTGGCCATCGAGCGTATTGTTTCCTGCAGAGTAAAGGTCGCTCAGTTCAGATAATGGCACAGCGGGGTAATGCTGATATATAACGGGAACATCCATTATTCAACGGTTAAGGTTTAATAAAAAAGTTAAGCTCTTGCGCTTTTTGCAAAGCCAAGACAATCAATACTAATCAATGAAGTCTTAACGAATGGTTGGTTTTGAATTGGATGAATCAAAGGATCGGACGCGGTTGGTATTCCTTGCGTTTGTTTCTGTTCTTCCTTGGGAGCGTGAAAGTAATTACTTTTTGATTCGAGCAAAAATTTTTTTGATGCGAAAAGCAAAAATCACATGAATATGCGATGCACTGTCATGCAGACGTAAGCCGACTGATTATTTAGCAGGTTCAACAGATACTTTCTGATCAAGCAATTTTAACTGTGCTTTCAGTTGCTGGTTGGTTGTTTGTTTAAATTCAACATCAAAGCTTTTGTTTGCAATTATTATTTCCTTCATGGCGAGGAAGGGATTGCCGTTCTCATATTTTATAGCAACGATCCATCCGTTAGCACCCTGGGGAACATTTATAAATTGAAACTTTCCATCCATTATTGTTGCGGGTATTACGATGTTGCTTTCTTTGAAAACAAGTTTGCAATCAATATTAGGTTCGGGTTTTACATTCAGGTTCACGGTGATCAATGGCGTATTCAGGAATTTCATAAAAATATCCACGTTGCTCCATCCAAGCCGGGAATTGGCATACACATAATATTTCAGGTCATTAAAAGCAGTGCTTTTGTCTGATACAAATAATTCTATGTTTTCAGTAGCGATCTTCATGAGCGTATCCCGAAGTTGTTCTACTGTGGAGACCTTATATTTCTCCAGCAATGGTTTATTAATGGCGAGTATCAGCTCTTCCATATTATTTACGCCGTAGCGCTTGAACATATCTTCAATCTGCTGGCAGCCAGGTAGCAGCCTCCGTTCTAAAGGCGGCCTTGTTTCAATGGTCAAAGGGTCTTCAGAAATGATCTTCACAGTTGTATCGTTCAACTTTTCCAGGTCTTCCTGGCATTGCCTGAATGCTCTGTTGCGGCCGCGTTGATTGGCGCTGAAAGCTCCATGTATTACTTTAGGTATTCTGCCGATCCTGCAAAAGAAAAACTTGCAGGGCTTGCAGTTTATTTCTTTTTTCCCTTTACCGCAGATCCAGCCGGCGCAGATATCCAGCTCAGGCAAACTGAAGTTGGAGAGGGGAGCATTGTCATCAACTATCCAGTTCATGATACTGTCCTGTCCCCGGTCGCCCTTAAAAATGACGGCTGAAGGATTGATCGAATCTGTCGGCACCATAATAATTATATCCTTTCCTTTTGCCAGCTGCAGGCTGTTGCCTTTACAATCGAAGGCTTCGGTAAGGATCATTCCCTGCGTTTCTATGATTGCTCCGTTGGATGTGGTGGAAAGATTATTCAGTATCATGTCTGCCTTAGTGAATACTTCTTTTACCTGGAAGCTGATGCATGCATTATTGCAATCACTCACCGGCAGTATCGAATTGGCTTTGATATAAATAACAGTGCCCTGTGCGCACCTGATGCTTGTATCTTTTTTTGGATTGATGCAAAAGCGCTGAGGCGGCGGACCAAGCTGGTTGTATAGCTCCCTGATGTTTTCAACTATAGCAGGCGTTTCTTTAGGCTCGGGGATGTAAGAGGAGACAATTATTTCCACCCGCCTGTTGAGCTTTCTGCCGGTAATTGTTTTATTAGTCGCAATTGGATTGTCCGGCCCGAATGCTTTGATAGTAATGGAGCTTTGTTCAATGCCTGCATTGACGAGCATATTTTTTACAGCGATGGCCCGTTTTTCCGACAGCAGTCTATTGTTGTTGTAATTGCCGGTATTATCGGCATGGCCCTGGAGTTCGATGATGGCTGAGGGCAGGTTTTTAAGGCTGTCTATGAGTTGATTGAGTTGAATGCGGTGGTTTGGCGAAGGCGTGAACTTTCCTGAATTAAAACGGATCGTTTGTTTCAGAGCAGGCTCCTGCCCGTATGCAGTAAAGCAAAAGCATAACGTAACCAATATGGTTGTGAGTAGGGATGGTTTCATGTTTAGCACAGGCGGTTAGGAAGTTTTACGGTTAGGGGAGGGATAAGGTTGGGTTGCAGAGGCTTCGCCTTTTAAAGTTACAAGTTCTCCTATAATCACCAACAATCTCTACATAAAATCTGCGCTTTCTTATAACCCATTATTGATTGGTGATCTCGATTAATTTTTGAGATAAGAAAGCACGGATTTATCATAGATTAATGAAGTGCTGAGTTCTTAGGATGAAAGGATTTCACGGATTTTGCCTTCGGCAAACGCGAAAACATCCGTGCAATCCTCAAATCCTGCGCTCTAACACCTAATGCTCCAAAAATAATCCGTGCTTATTCTTTTTTCTTCGCGAAGCGAAGAAAAATCTGCGAAATCATCCCCATCGTGCGATCTATAACCCAATATTGATTGCACATAGCGATTAATTTTTGAGATAAGAAAGCACGGATTTATCATTAGATTGATGAAGTGCTGAGTTCTTAGGATGAAAGGATTTCACGGATTTTGCCTTCGGCAAACGCGAAAACATCCGTGCAATCCTTAAGTCCTGCGTCCTCACACATAATCCTCTAAAAACAAATCCGTGCTTATTCATAAAAAAGGCGAAGCCTCTTATACCCGTTGTGCTTACTTTAGATCTTCAGGTCGGACCGCGCAGAGAACGTATTAAGGTTTTTGCTGAGGTTTTCGATGGATTTATTAAAACCAAACATCATTCCGTTTTTAAAGACGTCATTTGTTCTGTCTAAATCATCTTCAGCTAAACTATCTGATGAAATATTTTTATCGTCTCTCAATGCAATAAAACCAGCACCGATAGATGTATAAAGTATCAGATCAAGATTTAACCATGGCTGATAATAGTCGGCATCCTGAGTTTCTGCATCCTGGGTATCGGTTTTTTCCTTGATTACAGGTTTAAAAATATTCAACAGTGAAGCTATATTTGGATTAATAGATTCAAATGCATCGATTAAAAATTCACGGGCAAAAGAAGGGCTGAATTTAGAAGACAGTATTTCATCTGCCAGAGAACCAATGCTGTTTAAATCGGCCAATGAGATATTTTCAAGCTTTTCATCAGGAAAATTCAAACTGGCTTCTATAAGCTGAGAATCTTTTAACAGTTCAATCCATAAAAATCTTCTCCAGCACCACCATGATTGCCTTCTCGACATCCAAAGTGAAATATTCATATAATACTGTCTTACAACATTGAAATCAGCGGCAGTTAATCCTGGTTGCTGACCCGGCAAGTCTGAACCATTAGAACCTACTCCATTCAAATTAATGTTTACAAAGTGATGCCAGGTTGCATCTACTACAATGCGCCCGACATTCGCCAATCGTCCATCCCAAACAGCTATGGATGGGAAGCAATGGGGTTCAGTCAGCGCTTTCCCAAAAGACCCACCGTTTGTTGTGCTACCCCCTAATACAAATGATGTGGCTATTACCTGTGTTGGAACTGTAACCGCATTCGCTGTAAAAGAGGTTGCAGGCTTGCATTCTCCTTCATGTGGATGGTCTGGCATTATGTCTATAATTCCAGACGGCCTGATAGTTGTACTGATGGATAATAACGGGTGTGGCATTCCTGCACCAAATGTTCTGACAGCAATGGTTTGCGGAATATTGTCAGACTGGTTATCGAAATAAAGTGAAGTGGCATCGCCCAGTTTAGGCCTGTTTGTGTCATTTCTTCTTTTTCCGCTCATGCTAACTTCATTCACATCATTGGGTGAACCTACTGGATTGTCATTCCAGTATCTCATGTCTTTAACTCTTGTGATATTGCTTGATAAAGCAGAGCCCAGTGTACCATGGTCGCCGGTTGCAAATAAACCACCCCCGCTATTCATGTAATTCTCAACTACAGTTAATTCTGCTGCAGGTAATCCGGAACCGGAGTCAATTCCAAATAACCAGACCTGGTCGAAATCATTCAGCGTAACGCTTGTCTGAAAATTAAAATTACTCAGTTGATTAACCACCAATGGATTTGTACTTGGTATAATTGTACCTCTATGGCCAAGCGTAATCTGATAATTGCTCCAGGTAGTTGCCTGAAGCTGGTTAAATGAAGTGAGGAATTCTGATAGATCAAAACCTCCGATCCCAAAATTTAAACCTCCATCAGCTACTACCAATACTTTAACTATACACCGCCTCCACCACCACCATATTGGGACATAAGGCTTTAAAAAATCTGGTTTTAAATCTCTCAATTGCTTAGTAAGTGCGGTTCTTTCTTCACGACTTAATAAGTGCATGTTTTTGAATTTGTCTTCTAACGTTGTCATGATGTGTTTTTTTTCAGTGAGGAATCAGTTCATGGAATAGCCCTTAAAGCAAACTGCTTTAATTATTATATGCATTCAGCTGCAAACTGTGTTTCTCACAGTCAGGCAAAATGTTTCTTCTTAGTTAATATATGGGTTAACTGCAAAGCGTAATCACACGCATTGCGATTAGTCCATAGGTTAAACTTCAGGATGATTTGATAATGGGAGAGCTGATAACCAGGATTGCGTAGTCCAATGGGAGCGGAGGGGATTGTAATTATCTGAAGGGGTTTTCTAAATTAAATATTTTTTTGCGATAAAAAAATTAAATGTTGGGCGGGGTTGTTTTTTTGTTGCTGTTAGCAATTTAAATTTCTTCCATGGTATGTAGACATAAACTGGCTAATTATTTTTAGGCTCAACAGATATTTTTTGGTTAAGCAAAATTAACTGAGCCTAAATTACTGGTTACTTACTGGTAACAATTCTTGTTATTGCCGTATTGTCGGCATGGCCCTTCGGCTCGATGATGGGAAATGGAAGGTTTTTGAGGCTGTCTTATGAGTGTATATATAAGAGTAATTGTATGTTTAGCATAGACGGTTGGAAGATTTTACGCGGAGTAAATGGATAAGGAGATGATTAATTCTTTTAGTCTGGTAAGAAAGAATTATTACTATGATTCCCGCCAAAGTCTAATAGAAAATATGGCGAAGGATCTGATTTATCAGGTCGAACAAAGGTAGATATCATGGATTTCTGCAATTCAGCTAAAAAAGGATTGTCAGGAGGAATTTTATAAAGATGCCATATTAATTTAAATAAACTGAAAAAATAGTGTTCTTCTGTTTGAAAAGAAATATAAACCAAGTCTTGTAACAATGGGGTAAATGAGGAAAATTCATCACCCTCTAACAAGATTGGAATTACAGAGTTTTTTCCATATTGAGTTGACTGACGTAAGCGAGTATTAATGAGCTTTAACTCCGCTGTAACTACAGAATCTTTTGTCTCTGAGGTATATTTTTCTTTTAAAAGTGATGTGCCAACTACAATGACGAACTCTGACGATCCTATTTCTTCGATATATTTCGAGATGCTCGATCCAGGCGGGTTTGACCACTGATCAAGGATTACCTCAATGCCTGCCTTTTTCAAATGTTCCGCCATTTTAAGCACCCATTGTTCGTGATTATTATTTCCCCATGCATAACTGATAAAACACTTTGGAGGCTTAAGGTTTGAGACATTATCCCTTACAAAAGCTTTTACTTTTATTATAGCTGATTCAAATCTTGTACGTAATGTGGCAATTTCAGTTTGAATTTCTAAATGTAAGTCCTGTTTGAATGTAAGCATTTGTCTTTCTGGCAGTGTAAGTTTTTCGCCGCAGTTATTGCAGTAACTGAAATTCCTATTTTTTTCCAATTGATTTATTACAATGTTCCTATTGAGTTTTTCTCCACAAGAAATACAAGCTACGGGTTGATACTTAAATGCTACTAAACCGGTTCGACTTAAAAAGCGTTCAAATAGTCCTTGGAAAAGCAATTTTATATGTGATGGTATGTCAAGAATATAGTATAGGACAAACTCAATTTCGCCTTCGCGGCTTATTACTTGCTTAAAGCCACAAATTTCACCATTCCCAACTTGATATTGGGCTTGATTGTGCCATTGATTAGTCCGGGTAAATACGTTAGTATAGCCTAGCAACACAACTAGAGATGCATAAACGTTTTCTGTAGCCCCCTTAACTAAGTATGAAACATCTTCTGTAACTTCAATATCTTCTAATAATGGATGTTTTTCATTTATAAGAGAGGGAAAAACTAAAAAAGTATCATCGTTAAATGTTTCTCTAAAGCAAACTGTACGTTCCAAGAAGAGTACTGTGGTAGCGTCTAATAGTATATCACGTTCAAGGTTATTAAGAAATGCTAGTTCGGGGAAGGCATATTCTCCTTTCAGTAATTTTTGCTCTTCAAGTACTCCTAAACCTCTTGGGTTTCGTCTTGCTTCTAAAACAAATGAAGATGCAAGATTTATAAGTATATGTGGGGCCAATAAAATATACATCATTCCTTTCGAGTCATATAACATTGTTATATAACCGTGATTCCCTAAGTTCCGTATCGCTGCTATTATTTCATCCTGGCTGAATTTCCAATTTGAGTCTAGTTCTTCTAAAAGTGTTTGTAAGCCGGATGGGCTGACTAACGTTTTACCTGTTGTTGCTCTTTCTTTAAGAGACAAAACAAATTCTTTAATTTTTTTAAAAGTCGTATTAGTGCTTGTCGCTTGTAAGTGATCCCAAGGAATTATTCTTTTTATTATTCTCTTAAGTTCTTCAATTCCCTCTCCAGTTTTTGCACTGGTAGCGATAAACCCTCCCACTATATTGTGCTGTTTGCATGCTTTTTCTAATTCTTCTTTTGTAAGATCCGGACTACCTCTGTCTGCTCTCGCTCCTATAAGGATAATTGGGCATGATGGATTTTGTTTACGAAGGTGCTTTAACCAAAAAAGCGCGTTTGTAAGTGAATCCTGTCTGCCTGCGGACTCATAAAAAAGTAGAGCAAGATCAACATTATCTAAAAAAAGAGAATGAACTAAACGATAGTCTGGTTGTCCTGCCAAGTCCCACAGAACTGCTTCACAATTTGTACCATCACTTCTTATTATTCCTAATTCGTTGATTATCCAAAATTGCTGGCCGTGAGTTGATTCGTGTTCTATAAACACGTTATAAGCTAATCGCCATCCTAAAGTGGTTTTGCCAATGCCAGAATCGCCTACCAGTACCAATTTGGCGGTTGTATACAGAATTGAGTTGGCTTCGGTGTCACCAGCCTTAAGCTTGTTGTGATCGATTCTCCAAACCCTTAAAGCTCTGTCTTTTTTTCCTCGCGTTACCAATATAGGCAAGTGTGGATGATAGTCGATTTTGATGTGGGTTAGGTTTCCACTATTTTCTCCAAAGGAGCCGATTAGTTTCCAACTATTACATCTCCAGATTCCAACTGTGTTGTCGTGCGATTTCGAAAAGAGAAGATTGCCGTCTTTTGAAAAAACTAATCCTGTTACTTGCGCAGTATGTTCTTCAAGAATAACTACTAATTTTTGTGTTTCTATATTCCATATTTCGATAACCGTAGTATTCTTGCTGGAAATGACAGCTATAATGTTTTCGTAAATCGCAATGTTACCGGAAATATAATTAGGGATAATTGTCGAGAAATTAATTCCAAAAATAATTGTAGGATGCCAATTTGGTAACTGCCACATTCGTATAGTTCCATCATTTACATTTACAAATAG
>JBAVMD010000834.1:0-9768 GCA_049689695.1 Chitinophagaceae bacterium
GATAGTAGGGATCATCGCATTGATATTCACCATCATCGCTACTATTAAAGCCAGCGAGAACAAGCTTTACAAGTATCCGTTTAGTATAAGGTTGATTAAGTAAGTCATTTGGTCATTTGGTCATTAAGTCATTAGTCATTAAAAACACTCTAAATAGCAATGACCTATTGACCTATTGACCTATTGACCCAATGACCCAATGACCTAATGACCTAATGACCAAATGACCAAATGACCAAATGACCAAATGACTTGATTAGGAGAGAGTAGGAAAACGAAGTTTACAGGTCTTTCGCCATTTCCACGTGGGGAATGCCAAGTTCATCAAACTCCTGGCTGGTGATCTTATAGCCCAGCTTTTCATAAAACCCTACGGCGGTTTTGCGGGCGTGCATCATTATTTTGGCGTAACCGAGGTCGCGGCTGATATTTTCTGCAAAAATGGTAAGAGCACGGCCAATGCCTTTTCCCTGCAGGTTGTTGAGCACAGCCATTTGCCGGAGGCGTACCATTTTACTCTCGTCCTGCCTCACAAGCATGCAGCATCCAAGCATCTGGTCATCTTCAAACGCAGCCATCAGAACAACGTCTTTTTCATTATCCAGCTCGTCGGGGGAAAAATTAAGGCCGAGCGGTTTGCGCAGGATGTTGTACCGCAGGTTGATCATCTGCTGGTATTCTTTAGAGCCATGATCTATCATCTTAAGCGCCATGTTGCAATATACGATTTTGAATGAACCATGATAATTTTCACTGTTCTTCATTATTTTTTCAATATTCCCGGTAGTTCGCAAACGAAGAAAATTATGTTTTTGAGAACAATCAGAAAAAAATGGTGATTTATTCAAAAACCATATTTTTGCAGCCGTAACTAAACTTTACTAAAATGTCTGACAACATTGCAACCAGAGTTAAAAAGATAATTGTTGATAAGCTCGGTGTTGAAGAAGCTGAAGTAACAAATGAGGCTTCATTTACAAATGATTTAGGTGCCGATTCTCTGGACACCGTTGAACTGATCATGGAATTTGAAAAGGAATTCAACATCTCTATCCCTGATGAACAGGCTGAAACAATCACCACTGTTGGCCAGGCTGTTGCGTACCTTGAGGAGCACGCGAAATAACCTGAATTAACTGGCATAAATTAATTAATCCGCCTTTCGAAAGCATACAAGCTCCGAAGGCGGATTTGTCACTTAAAATATCCGGGTAAACCAATATGGAGCTCAAACGAGTTGTAGTAACAGGCATCGGCGCACTTACGCCCATCGGCAATAGTCTTCAGGAATACTGGAACGGCCTTATGAATGGGGTATCCGGTGCAGACTTCATTACACAATTTGATGCTTCAAAATTTAAGACCCGCTTCGCCTGCGAGCTGAAGAATTTTGATCCCCTTGCTTTTCTTGACCGCAAAGAAGCCCGCAAGATCGACCGGTTCTCACAAACTGCCCTGGTGGTTAGCGACCAGGCCGTGGCTGATGCCGGCATCACTGCCCAGAATGTGAATACAGATCGGGTAGGGGTGGTATTTGCAAGCGGTATCGGCGGTTTGACCACCTTCCAGGAAGAAGTAGTGAACTACGCCAAGGGAGATGGCACTCCGCGTTTCAATCCTTTTTTCATTCCCAAGATGATATTGGACATAGCCGCAGGGCATATTTCCATGCGGCATGGCTTTCGCGGGCCCAATTTTGCCGTGGTAAGCGCCTGCGCATCCTCAACCAATGCAATTATGGAGGCCTATAACCTGCTGCGTTTGGGCAAGGCCGATATCATACTCACCGGCGGTGCCGAAAGCGTTATCTGCGAAGCCGGTGTAGCCGGGTTCAATGCCATGAAAGCCCTGAGTGAGCGCAACGACGATCCAAAGACCGCCAGCCGTCCGTACGATAAAGAGCGCGATGGGTTTGTAATGGGCGAAGGCGCTGGCATAGTTGTCCTTGAAGAACTGGAACATGCCATAAAGCGGGGTGCAAAGATCTATTGTGAAATTGCCGGTACAGGCGCTACTGCAGATGCACACCACATTACTGCCCCGCACCCGGAAGGACTGGGCGCAAGGAATGTAATGAATGCTGCATTGGAGGATGCCGGCATGAAACCGGAAGACATCGACTATATCAATACCCATGGCACCTCTACGCCGCTGGGTGATATTGCAGAAGTAAAGGCTATTGTTAATGTGTTTGGAGAGCATGCTTATAATATGAACATCAGCTCTACCAAGTCTATGACCGGCCATTGCCTGGGTGCAGCCGGCGTTATTGAGGCTATTGCGTGTATTATGAGTGTGGTAGAAGATAAAGTGCCGCCGACCATCAATCATTTTACCGATGATCCTGAACTGGATCCCCGGTTAAATTTCACATTCGGAAAGCCACAACAAAAAACGGTTCGCGCGGCCTTAAGCAATACCTTTGGTTTTGGTGGCCATAACGCTTGTGTGATTGTAAAGAAGTATAATTCCTGACCTTTCCTACGAAATAGAATACATAAATCGGGCGATCCTCCTGCAATAAAACGGTTGGCACGCTGTTTATTTATTTTTTAATGCATTCATAAAAAAATGTAGCTTTTCATTGTGGGAATCCTGGACCGTTTTGTAAGATCGAAAGGTGAAGAATCCTCGTTTCGGAGGCAACTAAAGAATGTGCTGGGTTTCCAGCCATCTAAGATCTCATTATATAAGACCGCCCTCACGCACCGTTCTGTAAGGGACAGTGCAGATGAGAACAATGAGCGGCTCGAATACCTGGGCGATGCCATCCTCAGCGGCATTATTGCAGATTTCCTTTTCAAGAAATACCCATACAAAGAAGAAGGCTTTCTTACCGAAATGCGCAGCAAGATGGTGAACCGTAACCAGCTGAACGAGCTGGCTATCAAAATGGGCCTCAAAAAGATCACTTACTTCAATAAGTTCGATAATTCGCTCAAGATGAGCCAGATCTTCGGCAATACGCTGGAAGCAATAGTGGGCGCAGTATACCTGGATAAGGGGTTTAAGAAGACCAAGGAATGGGTGATAAGGCAGATCATACTTCCGCACTTGTTTATGGACGACCTTGAACTGCTGGAGATCAATCACAAGAACAAGCTCTATGGCTGGGCTAATAAGAACGGAAAGAACCTTGAATTTGAAACGATAGACGAACGCATTGAAAGCGGCCGGCGCCTGTTTACCGTAGCGGCTGTAGTAAACGGCGAGCTCATCGCCGAAGGCAAAGCCTTTAATAAAAAAGACGCCAGCCAGATCGCTGCACAATTAGCGCTGGATAAATTGGGATTGAACAAGTCTGAGAATATCGTAGAGGAGTAAAAGAAAAGCACGGATTGAAAGAAGGATTAACGGATTTCACGGATAAGCGATAAAATGACAACCTTACTTTAATCCGTGTAATCCGTTAATCCTTCTTCCAATCCGTGATATTTTTCTATCCCGATTATTTCTTCTCCATACACAATTCTATCAACACTCCATTCGTATTCTTAGGATGTAAAAAGCAAACCAGTTTATTATCCGCTCCTTCTTTTGGCTGATCGTTCAATAAAATAAATCCTTCTTCCTTCAACCGTTTCATCTCTGCATAAATATCCGGTACTTCAAATGCTATATGATGAATACCTTCTCCTTTCTTATCGATATACTTCGCAATCACACCTTCTGCCGTAGTGCTCTCCAGCAATTCCAGCTTCGAATCTCCGGTATTGAAAAAAGCAGTCTGTACATTTTCTGAATCCACCATTTCGGTTTTATAGCATTGCGTATTCAGCAACCGCTCAAACAAAGGAATGGATTGCTCAAGGCTTTTAACCGCCAGCCCGATGTGCTCTACTTTGTACATTAATAAGTTTTTGTAAAAATAGCTATTCAGGTCAGATCATGAGGATAGGCGTAGAATCCGGTAACTGACTATCGGCTGAGGTATGGCCGACGCACTTCAATCTTAAACGAAGGATGAACGAAGGATAAACGAAGAACAAAGCCAGTTAAATACCTTAACGTTATGCCACAACCTATATTGACTGAATCGGGTTAATTTTACATCCTGATTGAATATGATGCAGCTACCCGTTTATATGGATCACAATGCAACCACTCCCTGCGATCCCAGGGTAGTGGAAGCCATGCTGCCCTATTTCACCCGGCATTTCGGGAATGCTGCCAGTCGTACCCATGCCTATGGCTGGGAGGCCGAAGAAGCTGTTGACCTTGCAAGAACTCAGGTAGCCGGGCTTATAGGCGCCGAGCCTAAAGAACTGATCTTCACCTCAGGAGCAACCGAAAGCTGCAACCTTGCTATCAAAGGGGTATTTGAAATGTATGCCGGTAAGGGTAATCACATCATTACCTGTGTTACAGAACATAAAGCAGTATTAGATACCTGCAAACACCTGGAGAAGAAAGGAGCGGAGATCACTTACCTGCCGGTAGACGCCCGGGGCATGATCAGGCTGGAAGAACTGGAAGCCGCCATACGGCCCACGACCATACTTATAGCCCTGATGTATGCAAACAATGAAACGGGAGTCATCCATCCTATTCGCAGCATAGGCGCTTTGGCAAAAAAACACGGCGTGCTCTTTTTTTCTGATGCGGCTCAGGCTGCAGGCAAAATACCGGTTGACGTGCAGGCAGACGGCGTTGACCTGCTTTCCATCAGCGCGCACAAATTATATGGCCCAAAAGGCGTTGGCGCACTGTATGTAAGGCGCAAAAGCCCGCGTGTGAAACTGGTGCAGCAGATAGACGGAGGCGGACACGAACACGGGCTGCGAAGCGGCACGCTCAATGTTCCGGGCATTGCAGGATTTGGTACGGCATGTAAATTGGCGGAACTTGAGATGGGTTCAGACACAGAACGCCTTGAAAAGCTGCGCGACAGGCTGGAAAACGCATTGCTGAAGCTGGAAGGAAGTTTTGTGAATGGACATACCATCAACCGCCTGCCGCATGTGACCAATATTTCTTTCAGTTATGCAAAGGGCGAGGCATTGATTGGAGCCCTTAACAGAACTGTTGCGATCTCATCTGGTTCAGCCTGTACATCGGCCCTGCCGGAACCGAGCTATGTGTTAAAAGCGATGGGTGTGGATGATGAACTGGCATACAGTTCGCTTCGTTTTGGATTGGGACGTTCTACCACAGCAGAACAGGTGGATTTTGTGATTGAACAAGTGAGTAAAGCAATTAAACAATGTGAAAATAGCTCAATGGCTCAATGAATGACCTGTTGACTTAATGACCTAATGACCATTATGACATTTTCGAATTTTCAAATTTTCAAATTAGTATCATGATAGCAATGGAGAATGCAATTTTTGTGAGCGATAAGGCAAAGGAAAAAATAATAAACCTGATGGAGGAATCCGGCTACTCCAACGATCCTTCTTATTTTCTGAGGGTGAGTGTTGTTGGCGGCGGATGCTCCGGACTGAGCTATAAAATGGATTTTGATAACCAATCAAAATCAGCAGACCAGGTATTTGAGCACAATGGCATTAAAGTAGTGACCGACCTGAAAAGCTTTTTATATCTCGTGAACACCACGCTTGAGTTTTCTGAAGGATTGAACGGCAAAGGATTCTATTTTAATAATCCGAATGCGAGCAGGACCTGTGCGTGTGGTGAGAGCTTTGCGGTGTAGAGAGAGGCTCCTAGAGGCTTCGCCTTTTGCGCGTCACAGGTTCTCGCACATAAAAAAGGCGAAGCCTCTCAAGAACTCATGACGTGCAAAACGCGAAGCCTCTGTACAATCAGCTAATCATTCTTCTATGTTCATAGAACGCAACATTTTCCACCTCAAATTCGGGCAGGCGAAGCCCGCTGTGGCCTTATGGAAAAATTATCTTGAAAAGGCCCACTTCGAGAACAACAATATTCATGTTCGGATGCTCACCGATCTTTCCGGCCGCGGCTATGCATTGATCATCGAGCAAAGCTTTAATTCTTACGCTGAAATGGAGCCAAGCGCCTGCGCGCTGGTTAATCGCCCCGACTGGAAAGAATTTTACCAGCAGTTTATTCCTTATTGTGAAAGTTCGGAGAGAACGTTGTACAAATTGCAGTTGGCGTTCTAAAGGCTTCGCCTTTTGCGCGTCACAAGTTCTTGGAAAGGCTTCGCCTTTTGCGCGTCACAGGTTCTTGGAAAGGCTTCGCCTTTTGCGCGTCACAGGTTCTCGCACATAAAAAAGGCGAAGCCTTTTGCAAAAAAAATCCCGCCATTTGGCGGGATATAATAGAATGCAGTTGGTTTCGGCTCTGATGACAGATGTAATATTTTCGTAGGGATATAAGGCTGATGCGGTAACGAATATAAGGAAATTCAAATTGCATTCAAATTTAATTGGCCGCTTCGCGGCTGAAGACGATCACGGGATTGAAAGAAGGATTGAAGGATTACACGGATTAGGTATGTTATTTCATAGTATTTCATCCGTGGAATCCTTAAATCCATACTTAATCCGTGCTTCTCTTCCCATTTCATCCCTATTATTCGTATTTTGCCGCCTGAATCCTAATAAAAAACCCCGGTAATCCATCATCATTCATGTGGGCCATTTGCAAAAAAGAGCTAAGGCAGTTTTTCAGTAGCTTGACCGGTTATATAGCCATAATTGTATTTCTCTTGCTGAACGGCCTCTTTCTCTTCGTTTTTCCCGACTCTAATATTTTCGATTACGGCTATGCCACATTGGAGCAATTCTTTGAGCAGGCGCCCTGGATCTTATTGCTCCTGATACCTGCTATTACCATGCGCAGCTTTGCCGATGAATTCCGCGGCGGCACTTTTGAAATACTGCGCACACGTCCCCTCACCGGCCTGCAGATCGTGAATGGCAAATATGCAGGCAGCCTTACCGTGGTATTGATCTCCCTGCTACCCACGCTTATTTATGTATATACCATACAGGCGCTTTCCATGCAGGGCGGCATCGATGTGGGCATGACCATGGGCTCATACATCGGACTGTTTTTTCTTGCGGCTGTTTTTACCGCCATCGGTATATGCTGCAGCAGTTTCACCAACAACGCAGTAGTAGCCTTCCTGGTTGCGGCCTTTGTTTGTTTCATAATGTACAGCGGTTTCAACGCCATCAGCCGCATACCTGCATTGTCTGCGGGCGCCGATTACTATATTGAAATGCTGGGGATCGATTTTCATTATCGCAGTGTAAGTCGTGGTGTGCTGGATACGCGGGATGTGATTTATTTTTTAAGTCTCATCATTTTATTCCTGGTGATCACCATCCGTAACCTGGCGAAAAGATGAATATGAAAAACTTATTGTCTTCAAAATACTGGCTCCTTATTGTGTTGCTGCTGTTGGTGGTGATCAACTTCATTGCTTCCAGTGTTCATTTCCGCGCCGATCTTACCGAAGAAAAAAGATACACGCTTTCTCAACCTACCACAAGGTTGTTAAGGACGCTGAACGATAAGGTGAACATCAAGGTTTTTCTTGCTGGTGAAATGCCCGCGGGTTTTAAAAAACTGGCCAACAGTACAGATGAATTACTGAGCGAGTTCAAGGAATACGGAAAGAGCAATCTTCAATATGAATTTTCGAAACCGGGTGACGGAATGGACGATTCGGCTAAGGTGGCATTCCAGGATTCGCTTCATCGCATGGGCCTGAACCCAACCAACGTTAAGGCGCAGACAAAAGCTGGGGAGTCGCAGGAAGAACGGCTGGTATATGCTGGCGCGCTGGTAAGTTATAAAGACAGGGCAATGGTGGTTGACCTTCTGCAGGGGCAAGCCGCCGGCGGGCTTGATGCATTGAATAACGCTGAAGCCTTACTGGAATACAAATTCGCCAGTGCTATTCACAAGGTCACTTCAGATTCTATTGCGTTGGTTGGTTACCTGACTGGCAATGGTGAGCCGCTCACTTACAATGTATACGATCTGATAGAAAGAACGATCAAAACGAATTATGCATTCAACTTCCTCAACATAGACAGCGTTCCTTATGTACCGCCCGTTTTTAGCGCGTTGGTGATCGTGAAGCCAACGCTAAGATTTACAGACGCACAAAAGCTGAAGCTTGACCAGTTTGTAATGAATGGCGGCAAGCTCATCTGGTTCGTAGATAAGCTTTATGCTGAAATGGACAGTTTACAGAGAAGCAAGAGCGATTTTATCGCGTTCGACCGCGACCTTAACCTTGAAGATCTTTTCTTCCGATACGGCGTTCGCATTAACCAGGACCTGGTGCAGGACCTGCAATGCGAAAAGATGCCATTGGTAGTAGGCAATATGGGCAATCAGCCACAGGTTGAATATCTGCCCTGGCCTTATTTTCCATTGCTTACTTCTTACACCGATAATGCGGTGGCCAAGAACCTGGACAATGTGCTTTCCATCTTCCCCAACTCCATCGATACCGTAAAAGCTGCGGGCATTAAAAAGACCATCTTATTAAGCACAGGCGAAAATTCGCGGCTCCTCAGCACGCCGGCCATTGTAACCCTGAACACTGTAAAAACAGAGGAAGACATAAAAACCTTCAATAAGAAAAATATCCCCGTAGCAGTCCTGCTCGAAGGAAAATTTACCTCGTTGTATGCAAACCGGATTTCTTCGGGCATGGCGGATACGCTAAGCAGGTACAGTCAGCCTTTTGCACCGGCTTCCAACGATAATAAAATGATCGTGGTGTCTGATGCGGATATCGTGACCAATGTATTTACGCAGAATGAAGGGCCGCTGCCTATGGGCATGAACCAGTTTAACCAATACCAGTATGCTAACAAGGATTTTTTCCTGAACAGCATGGAGTACCTGGTTGACCCCTCGGGAATTCTTGAAACCCGCTCGAAAGACTACACGCTGCGGCTGCTCGATCCTAAAAAGGTTGAAGAACAGCGCACTACCTGGCAATTAGTGAACATGGGCCTTCCTTTATTGCTGGTATTGCTTGCCGGGTCTATCATCCAGTTTACCCGGAAACGAAAATACCTGGCTCAAAGCACAAGTCCGGTTCAATCTTAAGTGCTGGCTATTATCTTTGCCGTCTTAAACGGGATTAATGACACCAGAGCAGATCACTTACCTTGTATTCGGAATTTTATTAGTACTCGCGCTTGTTTTTGATCTGGGTCTGCTCAGTAAAAAGCATACACACGTCACGCTGAAAAAGGCGCTTTGGCAAACCATTTTCTGGGTTTCGCTGGCTATTGGCTTCGGTATTTTTTTATGGTTCGAGAACGGCCAGATCGTTGCACTGGAATATGTGAGCGCCTACCTGATGGAGTGGAGCCTCAGCATCGATAACATCTTTGTATTTATTCTTATTTTTTCCTTCTTTGCCGTGAGTGAAGATTATTATGCAAGGATCTTGCTGATAGGGATATTGATGGCCATTGTGTTCCGTATCATTTTTATTACGGTAGGCATAGTGATCGTGGAGCGTTTTGGTTGGGTGCTGTATATATTCGGGGCCTTTCTTATTTATACCGGTGTTGCGATGTTCAAGGCAAAAAGCAAAGAGATCGTAGCGCTTGAAGAAAATAAGGTATACAAAATACTAAAAAGGTTTTTGCCGCTTACAACTGAAGACAACCGCGGCAAAATGACTCTTAGAAAGGACGGGAAGAAATATTATACAAGCATTTTTGTGGTGATCATAATGCTTGCCACAACAGACCTTGTATTTGCATTGGATTCCATACCCGCCGTATTTGCCATTTCGCAAAACCACCTGGTCATCTATACCTCCAATATTTTTGCAGTGTTAGGTTTGCGGTCGCTGTTCTT
>JBAVMD010000835.1:0-7432 GCA_049689695.1 Chitinophagaceae bacterium
TGCGGCAGGTACATCTGATAAAATAATTCCGTATCAGGCGGGCCCTGTATGTCTGTGATTTCAAGCTTCGAATTGCCTTTGGCTTGCACAGTTTCTGCCAGGGTCAATTTAATTGCTCCCTCATCTATCCATAATTTTACCAGGTTAGATGAATCCGTTTTAAAACTGATAATGCCGGCTTCTTTTAAAGTACTTTCAAGCCGCAGTATTCCGTGGGCAGCAAATTCCAAAGTATCAGTTCGTCTTTCATCAGGATAGGCGATATATAGATGTTTAGCCGGCTTTATCAGCTTAAATGCTGCCTCAAGTGAAAACTTAACCTGTGCGTAGGAGAATAAGGGAAGGATCAATAACAGCAGCAGCAAAGGTTTCATTGCCTAAACTATAGATTTTTATTTGTAGTGTGTGATGCTTATCCTTTCCCCGCAAACTTTTAACTCTTTCTCATCATTCGAGCTTACAACTACCAACCGGTCTTTGCAGTATTCATCTATCAGTTGATAATATAATTGGTAACCCGGTTCGTCAAGATTGGTGCAGGGCTCATCCAACAGTAAAACCGGCACATTGGAAAATACAGCCTGCGCAAGTTTTACGCGCTGCTTCATTCCGGAGGAATAATAACGGATCTGTTTATTTGCTGCAGCAGATAACCCTGTCAAAGCAAGCATGCGCTCAATAGAAACTCCTTCAATGAATTCTTTGAAGCTGCCATGAAAATGCAGGAATTCAGTTGCGGTCATTTCTTCTATCACTTCAAGATAAGGCGCACAAATAGCCACCTGCCCGTAAACCTGGTCTGCATGAATGGGTTTGTCCTGTATGCTCCATTCAATTTTACCTTCACTTGGTGAAAGCGCGCCGGCTATTAACTGAAGTAAAGTGGATTTGCCCGAACCATTAGGGCCTGTTATACCGTAAATATTACCCGCTGTAAATGTGCAGGAGAGATGGCGAAATATCCAATCCCGGTTGAATCGCTTGCCGGCATCAGACAGCCATATTTTCATCTATGGGATCTTTTGACTTCTTAATGATACCCGTGCGTGACGAGCGGATGAATTCCAGCACCATCTTTCGCTCAGCAGAATCAGGCAGCGTTGTCTCAATCAACTCCAGCGCTTTAACTGTGCTGTTTCCCTGTACAAATAAAATATGATAGATAGCGTCGATGGCTTTAATGGTTTCTTTGGAATAACCGCGGCGCTCAAGCCCTACCTTGTTAACGCCCACATAAGTGATGGGATCGCGTGCTGCCTTCACAAAAGGAGGCACGTCTTTGCGTATCACCACCTGCCCGGCCACGTAAGTATGCGCACCGATGTGTATGAACTGGTGAATGCCAGACAATCCTCCAAGGATCGCATAATCATCAATGGTAACATGCCCTGCCAACTGAACAGCATTGGCAAGTATTACATGGTCGCCCACGAGGCAATCGTGCGCAACATGAGAATAAGCCATCAGCAGGCAGTTATTGCCAACCTTGGTTGTCCAACGGTCCTTAGTTCCCAGGTTTACGGTTACACATTCGCGTATGGTGGTATTGTCGCCAATGATGGCGGTAGTTTGTTCGCCTACATATTTAAGGTCTTGCGGAATGGCGCCTATCACAGCCCCGGGAAATATTTTGCAGCTCTTGCCGATGCGCGATCCATTGAAAATGGTTACGTTCGGCATGATGTGCGTATTGTCGCCGATCTCCACATCGTCATACACCACGGAGAATGCATCGATGGTCACGTTATTACCAATCTGCGCTTTTGGGCTTACTTGTGCTAAAGGACTGATCATTTTACTTCACTCGTTTTACAATTTGTGCTACCATTTCGGCCTCACAGACCAGTTTATTACCAACAAAAATAGTCCCTTTCATTTCACAAATCCCTCTTCTTATAGGACTCATCAGTTCCATTTTAAGAATGAGTGTGTCACCGGGCACCACTTTTTGCTTGAACCTGCAATGATCTATCTTAAGAAAATAAGTATCGTAATATTCGTTGGGATTGTCTCTTGGTATAGCAAGAATGCCACCGCATTGCGCCAGCGCTTCTACCTGCAACACACCGGGCATCACCAGGTTGCCGGGGAAATGACCCTGGAAATACGGTTCGTTGTAAGTAACATTCTTAATGGCTACCACGTGCTTATCTGAAAGCTCAATTACTTTATCAACCAGCAGAAATGGATATCGGTGAGGTAATATCTTCTCTATTGCATGAATATCGAACAGCACCGGCTGACCGGGATCGTAAGAAGGAGCTTCTATTTTGTAGCGGTTCTTCTTAATGTGGTCCTTGATCTTGCGCGCAAAAGCTACATTGGTAGCATGTCCCGGCCTGTTGGCAATGATGTGCGCTTTAAAAGGTATGCCCACCAATGCGAGATCGCCTACCAGGTCCAGCAGCTTGTGGCGTGCAGGCTCATTGGGAAAACGAAGCTTCAGGTTGTTGAGAATGCCCTCACTGGTGATGGAGAATTTAACGTGACCGAAATGTTTTGAAAGCCGGTCAAGCTGCTCTTCCGTGATCTGAGTATCCACCACAACAATCGCGTTGTTGATATCGCCGCCCTTGATGAGATTATTTTCCAGCAGAAATTCCAGTTCATGAAAGAATGAGAAAGTTCTGCAGGGAGCAATCTCTGTATTGAAATCTTTAATGGTCTTGAGCGATGCGTGCTGGGTACCAAGAACAGGTGAGTTGAAATCGATGAGCGTATTGATGCGATACTGGTCTGATGGCATGGCTACCATCTCCACTTTCTTATCGTTATCAGTAAGAAAGATATTGGTGGAAATGGAGTAATAATTCTTTACCGCGGACTGCTTTTGTGTGCCTGCTTTTTCCAGCGCATCTACAAAAGGCCGTGAACTTCCATCGAGTATAGGAACTTCAGGAGCATCCAGTTTTACCAGCACATTATCTACTTCCATGCCCACCAGCGCGGCCAGCAAGTGCTCTATAGTGCTTACTTTGGCCCCATTGTGTTCAAGCGTTGTACTGCGCCTGGTTTCAGTTACATAATCTACATCGGCCTTAACGGTTGGTTGTCCCGGCAGGTCTACCCGCTGAAACACAATACCGGTATTGGGCTCAGACGGTTCCAGCGTCATATTCACTGAAAGACCGGTATGAATTCCCACTCCCGCAATCGTTATTGACTCCTGGATGGTATGCTGAAACAATTGGCCGTTTCCGGTCGATTTTTCCATGGGCACGAAAGTAGTAAAAATAACGGCAAGAGAGCAGCAGAAAGAAAATACCTAATGGATGTGGGATGAAGCGTTTAGAGGCGTTCTTTTTCAGCCATCAGCTGCCTGATGGTGTTCTCTAATTCAGTGATCCTTTTCTCCAGTACCGGAAGGTTGCGAAAGACCGCCTGGCTGCGGAGCGTGCTGGTGTAATCGTGGGCCGGGGAGCCTGTAACCAGCGTATTGGGTGTTTTGATGGATTTACTTACACCGCTTTGTGCGTTTATCTGGCTGCCATCGGCAATGGTAATGTGTCCTACAATACCTGCCTGACCGCCGATCCTTACATTATTACCGATCTTGGTGCTGCCACTTACGCCCGCCTGGGCCGCAATCACCGTATTGGTGCCTACTTCCACGTTATGCGCTATCTGGATGAGATTATCGAGCTTGGCCCCGCAACGGATGGTTGTAGAGCCCATGGTAGCCCTGTCGATAGTAACATTTGATCCGATCTCCACATTGTCTTCCAGCACTACATTGCCTATCTGGGGTACTTTTTTATAAGATCCATCGGCCTGGGGTGCAAAGCCAAAGCCATCACTGCCTATAACAGAGCCGGCGTGGATAGTTACATTCCTGCCTATCACGCAATCGTGATAGATCTTTACGCCCGGGTGCAACATTACATTGTCCCCGATCTTTACATTGTCCCCGATATAAGTATTTGGAAATATTTTTACGTTGTTGCCGATCACCACACGCTCGCCGATGTAAGCAAAAGCGCCCACAAATACCTGGTCGCCAAGCTTTGCGGTTTTGGAAATGTAAACCGGCTCCTGAATGCCGGTCATCTGCTGCGCGATCATTTCCTGGTACCTCGACAGCAAGGTGGCAAAGGCAAGATAAGCATCCGCAACCCTTATCAGCGTGGCGCTGAGGGCTTGCTTAAGTTCCTGGCTGTCATTAATTATGATGATGGAAGCACCTGTAGAATATAGATAATCCTCGTATTTGGGATTGGCAAGAAATGCAAGCTGTCCGCCAATAGCTTCTTCAATTTTACCGAACGACGTAACGGTGACGCCCGGGTCACCTTCCACGCGTCCTCCGATCAACATAGCTATTTGTTCTGCGCTGAATTGCATACGATGGTCGTTAGTCAATCATACAAGGATGGTTATAATAAGGCGCGCCAAAGGTAAGGAACCCTTCCGTGATAACCCTATCGAAAAACTACCCTAAAAAACAAATGTAAAACTTTTTAACGGGGCTGGAGAGGGTCTGATGTATCAGAGCATTGTTAACTTTTGTAATATCCTTCACCGAACCGTCTTTAAATAGGATATAGATACGCTCTTCGTGAATATCGTACATGGTATTGGCCGCGGCCCCGGTAAACACAAAATATCCTGCTTCTTCTTCAGTAATACCTAACTGAGCGCTCGCTTCCTGCTTTAATTTTTCCAGTTGGCCATCGTCAAAAGGTTCCGCCGCAAAATTCACTTTCAACAATTTTCGCTCTACCAGCATGCGGCAAAGTTGGGAGAGCACTTTGTCCGGGTGCGACATCCAGCATTTGATAGTGCTCAAAATATCGTAATCATCAAGCCGGCAGAATTTATCAAGGTGCTCCTCAATATCGTCTCCGGCCTGTTGCGGATTCAAAAAAAAGTCCAGCACGCCTGAAGTGGAGCGAACCTGGGTTCCGCTTTTAATTAATTGCTGCGCCCGCTCAATTATCCGTACCAGCATTTTTTCTGCGCTCAGCACCGTTTTATGCAGGTAAACCTGCCAATACATTAAGCGGCGGGCCACCAGGAATTTTTCAGTAGAATAAATCCCTTTCTCTTCCACCATCAGTTCTCCATCATGCACGGTAAACATTTTCAAAAGACGGTCGTAGCCGATAACACCTTCAGAAACGCCAGTAAAGAAGCTATCGCGGCTGAGGTAATCCATCCTGTCAACATCCAGTTGCCCGCTTACAAGCTGGTGCAAAAAAGGCTTGGGATAGTTGCCCGTGAACACTGCTATCGCCATATCCAGCTTTCCGTTGAAGATTTTATTCAGGTGCTGCATGATGAGCATAGACATGGTCTCATGGCTTACGCCCGGTATAAGAATGTGTTCCAACGCATGCGAGTAAGGGCCATGACCAATATCGTGCAAGAGTATGGCAATTTTTGCTGCCGTATCTTCATCAGGAGTGATCTCAACGCCTTTGTTCTTTAATTCAGTCAGCGCCCCGCACATTAAATGGTAGGCGCCCAAAGAATGATGCAGCCTTGAATGCACGGCCCCGGGATACACCAATTCAGCAAACGCCATCTGGTGTATGCGGCGCAAACGCTGGTAATAGGGATGAGAAATAATATCAAAGATCAGCGGGTGATCGATGGTAATAAAACCGTATACCGGGTCATTAATGATTTTGCGAGCGGAAGACATGCGCTAAATTAGCTAAAGAAGAGATTAGCTGATGTGATGATAAGCTAATTTATGACTAATGACTAAATGACTCAATGACTTAAAAAAATCAGCTAATAAGGCCCACGATGAATTGCGTTCTCGGTCTCGATATCGGCACTACTCATTCCAAAGCCATTGCATTGGGAGTTGATGGCAGTATTTTGTACGAAGCAAAAGCCGGCTATCCTACTATGCAATTTGATGCAGGGCAAAGTGAACAGGACCCGGAACTTGTGTTCAGTGCTGTACTGCAATTGTTGCAGCAATCCTTCATTGCGTTAAATGCAGATACTGACATGCATCGCCTCACAGCAGTATGTTTAAGCGCGGCTATGCACAGCCTGATCGCGATGGATAATGCCGGCAATCCATTAACCAATGCTTACACCTGGGCCGATACCCGAAGCAATAAACAGGCGCTGCAACTGCGCAGCTTACCTGATGCATATACGTTATATGCTGCTACCGGCACGCCCATTCATCCAATGTCGCCGCTCTGCAAGATCTGCTGGCTGCGTGAAGAGTTGCCGCAGATTTTTATTTCAGCCGGAAAATTTATTTCGATCAAGGAATACATCGTATTTAAACTCTTCGGTAGATACATCATAGATCATTCCATGGCATCGGCTACGGGCATGTTCGATATTCATTCATTACAATGGCATGCGGGTGCTATAGAGGCCGCGGGAATCGACATCGCACAACTTTCCACGCCTGTTCCGGTAACGCATGCTGAAACGGAATTGAAAGAAGAATATAAAAAGTTGTTGGGGCTCACATCATCCGTTCCGTTTATCATGGGCGCAAGCGATGGATGCCTCGCCAACCTGGGAACGGGCGCTATTGGCTGCGGGCAGGCAGCGCTAACCATCGGTACCAGCGGAGCAGTTAGGGTAGTGGTGAATGAAGCAAAGCCAGATGCGGATCAACGGTTGTTCAATTATATTCTTACAGACAGCTTGTATGTAACAGGCGGAGCTGTAAGCAACGGGGGTTCTGCTTTGAAATGGTTTGCGGAAAATTTTTTGCAGCATGGCATGTCATCGGCAGATGATATTGAATGGATGTTGCAATTGGCCATGGAAGTTCCCGTTGGTTCAGGCGGGTTGATCTTTCTTCCCTATTTGTCTGGCGAGCGGGCGCCTTCCTGGGATGCCACTGCCCGCGGCGCTTTTATAGGTTTGCAAACTTCGCATGGCAGGGCGCACCTTGCCCGTGCAGTAGTAGAAGGTATTTCATTTGCTTTGTACCAGGTAATGGAGGCAATGGAAGAGACCAATGGGGATATTGAAATGGTGTATGCGAGCGGCGCTTTTGCAGGCTCAGATACCTGGGTGCAATTAATGAGTGATCTGCTGAACAAGAACATCATCGTATCCGCCACTTCAGATGCATCCGCAATAGGTGCAGCTTTCCTGGGCATGCGTGCAATAGGACAGCTGCAGGATTGGAGTTTGCTGAAGCAATGGATACCAGTGGGACGAACTTTCATTCCCAACGATTCGGTTCACCGGCAATATCAACCGTATTATCAAATCTTTGAAGGGCTCTATCCAAAGTTGAAGGATGATTTCGTACAGTTAGGCAGTATCCGCTAACCAAAATATATCACGGCTGCCCTGTTCACTCACAACTCACTTCTCACGATTCCCCAAATCGCTGCATGAGCTCCTGTTGATCTTTTGTTAAAGAACTGCCGGCCGCTGTATAAACCGGGGATAGTGGTTTGAATCAGCTAAATTTGACTCCTTCTGAAAAATTAAAATG
>JBAVMD010000836.1:0-7063 GCA_049689695.1 Chitinophagaceae bacterium
CCCTTGAGGCCGCCGGTGCACTGCGTTCGAATGCGAATGATCTGTTGACCTTCGCTGCTGCCAATATGGGACTCATTAAAACGAATCTCTTGCCTGCCATGCAACTGACGCATGTGCTCCAGGCAAAAAAAGATGGCAACGATACCTACACCACCATGGGTTGGACACTCGCCAATGACAGCGGAAGGGAATTTCTTTTCAAGGATGGAGGAACTCCTGGCTACCGTACATTTCTGGGATTCGACAAAGAAAAAAAGATTGGCGTGGTCGTTTTGTCCAATACAGACAACTCCGTCACCGACATCGGCTGGCATATCCTCGATCCAAATCATAAGGTGGAGCTCTATCGCTATCCATGGAGGCTGCTCGATACATTGCGGAGCACCGTTCAAAAGCATGGCGCGGATGCTGCCATCAAATTGCATGATCAGTTGCAAAGCGCAAATGATTCGATCTACCAATTTGCTGACCAGCAACTCGATCACTTAGGACATGAATTGAGAAGAAGGGGAAAGATTGAGGACGCGGTAAAGGTCTTTGAACACAATGCTCAGGTCTATCCAAAGTCAACGCTGGTGTATGTCAGTCTTGGTGAGATTTATCGACGTACGGGCAGCAGCGAACTGGCAACAACTTATTTTGAAAAGGCGCTTGCCTTAGAGCCCCAGAATGAACATTTGAAACGCATGCTCAACAGTGTGAAAAAGATGGAAAATAAATGAGTATTCATTGTTATCGACCCTGATGTTTTATCTTAAAAGTTTGATTAGTTTCTTATGCGATTCTGTTCTTCATTTGCACTGCCCTGTGTTCTTTTCACCGGAGCAATCTTTTTCCCTTTGTTACATTTTTAAATTTGCTTTTGCTCCGGCTGAACAAACGCTATTGAACAGAAATATATAATTTGAATAACCCATCAACTTCAGCAAGCCAGGCAGACGGAACACAAATGCCGGCCTTTCGCTAAGCACAGAAGATTTTTCACTTGTGTATCCGAAAAGTACTTTATATTTTGAAGGTATTCATTTCTTACTTCTTCATTTGGGAAGCACATATGAGGTTACGAATACCTTTTTGTATCAGAGAAAAAAATTAAAAACCAATCCTTGAAGGAATACTTCGATATATCTATTACTTTTTCGCTCTTATTTATTGTTTCACGCATTGTTTAGATTAATTTCCGGGACAAGTCTTAAGAGCAGTGCTGTTTACAAAGACGTCGTCAGAGCTCAGTTCGGAAAAATAGTATATTTGAGTAAGTAAAACATTGTGTTTCTAATGTTTTTTGACGACTACGAAAAATACAAGAATGTCAAATTAGACTCAGCCCTGTTATGGGAATATGATCTTTCCAACTTCGATTTTCAGCAAATGCGAGATATCGTGGTACAAAAGGTCGTCGAACGGGGATGGAAAAATGACTGGTATTTTATCCTTAATTATTACGGCATCAACGGTGTAAAAGATGCTATAAAAAAAATCCCATATCTTAATAAAAAAGATATGAATTTTGCCAGTCTGCTTTTTCATATTCCTTTATCTGAAATGAAATGTTATATACAGAAACGGTCCCACCCGCAACATTGGAACTCCTGAAAGATTTAATGACGGACGCGCAGCTAAATGAGTTCTTCCTGGTCGGTGGTATGGCGCTCTCCCTTCAAATAAATCATAGAATTAGTATTGATCTTGATTTTTTCACACTAAAAGAGTTTAATGAAAATGTGCTGTCAACTCACCTTGAAACACAGAGAAACTTTAAGCTCGATTCTTTGGCTAGGAACACTATTAAAGGTAAAATAGACAAGGTTATTGTTGATCTTATAACCCACTCTTATCCCCTTGCAAAAGAAGTTAACTTAATTGAAGGTGTAAGACTAGCCTCTTTGGAAGATATAGCGGCAATGAAGCTGAATGCTATTGTAGGGAATGGTACACGGCTTAAAGATTTTATTGATATAGCTTATTTATCGTCTCATTTATCCCTAAACGAAATGTTGGACGCATACGAGCACAAATACAGTTCCAGGAACCATGTTATGGTCTTAAAATCCCTGTCTTACTTCGACGATGTTAATCAGCATGAACCTATCAAATTATTTGATGCGGTTTATCAATGGGACGCTATTAAAGCCCGTATTCTTGCGATGATTGAAGAGCCTGACAAACTTTTTGAATCATCTCCAATGAGGTAATGAGATTATTTTTTTATTTGGAGAAACTCTTACTATGAAATAGCCCCGCTTTGGGGGCACCGCCGGGATAAGACTGGTAGACTGAGGTGCTGAAATGAGCTTTGAACAGAAGCTCATTTTTTTTTGGATTATTCAAAGTTTCCATGACGCTCGTTAACTTTTTCCGAACAGCAGGAAGCGTTTTCAAAAAAGTCTAACGGTTTCTACCGAACTCATGTTTAAGAATAACATTGAATCACTTCTATTCCTCTAAAGGGTAATCATTATCTTCATAATCAACCTTTATGAAGTACGAAAACCAAATCGCTTCACACAAGCCTGAAGTTTATTATTCGTCTCTTTTTGAGGCCATGCCCGGCAGCTGCATTTTATTGAACAATGATGCGCCGATATATACAATCCTTGCTTCTACTCCTGAATATTTAAGCCAGACAGGGACTACAAAAGAGGGTATTGTTGGTAAAGGCATTTTCGAAGCTTTTCCTGGCAATCCCGACGACCCAACTGATACCGGAACTAGTGACCTGAGGGCCTCATTGGAACATGTGTTACTACACAAAGAGCCGCACTACCTGCCTATCCAACGCTACGATGTTGCAGGTGAGGCTGGTAGTTTTTCAGAACGGTATTGGGAGGCGAGTAATAAACCTGTATTCTCTTCCAGCGGCGAGGTTTCGTACATTATCCATTCAGCGGAAGATATAACAGCAGATGTGAAAGCAGCGGCGATGGAAAAGCAGATGAAAGGTTTAGAAGAAAGTGAGCAGGACTTGCGAAGCTTGGTATTGCAGGCACCAATTGGAATCTGTGTTATTGATGCAAAAACGCTGGTAAGCAAAATTGTGAACGAGAGCTTTATAGAAATCTCCGGAAAACGAATTGAAGAAATAGAAGGAGTGATGTACTGGGATACATTTTCCGAAGCCAGACCGTACTATGAGGATGCTTTGAATAAGGTCATTCAGCAAGGTGTTACATTTCGTGCCAATGAGGTTGAAGTGCCCCTTACGCGACATGGAAAGCTGGAGATATTAAACGTGACTTTTGTTTACGAACCGGTAAAGAACCTTAGAGGGGAAGTGAAAAAAGTTGTGGTCTGGGTAATTGATAATACACCACAAGTTGTGGCCCGTAAGAAGTTGGAGGAAAGTGAAGAACGTTTCCGTTCAATGGCCGATGCCTCACCGGTAATGATTTGGACCCTGGATCAGACTGGGAACTCAACATACTACAACCGCCGTGCACGGGAATTTACCGGGCACACTGAAAAGGATTTACATGAAGGCAGAAGCTGGCAGGTTGCCATTCACCCTGACGATATAGCCATGGCAGGTAGTGTGGTGAGTAACGCTGTCAGCAACCGGATTCCTTACCAGATGGAATGCCGGATGATGAGAGTCGATGGCCAATGGCGATGGCTATTAAACCAGGGGACCCCCCGTTTTGGAAGTAATGGAGAGTATTTCGGCTTTGTAGGTTCTTCCATTGATATCACTGAACGAAAAAACACTGAGCAGGCGTTGGAAGAAAGCGAAAGCCGTTTCCGCAGCCTTGCAGACCAGAGCCCCATGTTCATTTTTATCATTGACCCTGCCCCTTTAGCCCCGGTTAATTACTGGAATAAAACCTGGCTGGAATATACCGGTCAAAGTTTTGAAGAAGCACAAGGCAGGTCGTGGGATGGGATTATTCATCCGGATGACGTTCCTCTTGTAATGAAGATTTATGGTCCTGCATTTCAAAGCCAGCAGCCATACTTTATTCCCGCCGTAAGAACGAAGCGTTACGATGGCATATACAGATGGCATGCATTTAAAGGCAATCCCCGCTATTCGGCTGATGGCAGTTTTAACGGGTATGTGGGAGTAGGGTTTGACGTTCATGAGCAAAAGATTACAGAAGAAAGATTAGAAGCCCTCGTAATTGAGCGTACGAAAGAATTACAGAGATCAAACGAAGATCTGCAGCAGTTTGCACACGTAGCCTCGCATGATTTAAAAGAACCAGTGCGCAAAGTAAAAACCTTTATTTCCCGCCTGGAGCACCACCTCGATGGCAGGTTGGATGAAGCTGCAAGCCGCTTTATTGAGAGAATTCACAGCGCCGCCAATCGAATGTATACTATGATTGATGGTGTGCTAACGTATTCAACTATCAACAATATTACGCAGACACCCCAGCTAGTAGATTTAAATGAGGTGGTAAAAAGTATTGAAACCGATTTAGAAGTCATCATTCAGAAATCAGGTGCGCAATTTAATTACCACCAATTGCCTTTGATTGAAGGTGCGCCCATTCTCATGTACCAGCTTTTCTATAACCTGATTAATAACTCGATCAAATTTACAAAGCCCAATGTTCAACCACAAATAAGGATCACCTCGGAGATAGTAATGGAGAATGATCGGCAATTTGCAAGGATTATATTATCCGACAATGGAATTGGTTTTGAATACGAGCAAGCTGATTTGATTTTTGACGCCTTCACACGTCTCAATTCAAAGGATAAATTCGAGGGTACGGGCCTGGGACTTGCCCTTTGCAAGAAAATTGTAGAGAGGCATGGCGGCAGCATTTCGGCAAGTGGAGTTCCAGATGAAGGTGCGGCATTTACTATCGTACTTCCGGTACAACAAAATGGACAGAGTGTTTAACAATGAAAAGGAAAATATTTTATTGGCTGATGATGATCGGGATGAGTGGTAATTTGAGTGAAATAAAAGAACCGATACCGGCCGGTAATGTGCTATTATTTGCGTGTCTGCCAAATGGCGAAAGATAGAAAAGAATGATTCACTCGGTAAAAACCTAAAATATGTCCACACTTTCCACAGATACTTCTTTTGCACCAGAGCTTTATATACCGAACGGAGTAAGAGATATTTCGTTCTATAAGAATGCATTTGGGGCAACAGAGAATCTATGCTTTACAAACGAAGACGGAAGTATTCACGTTGCCGAGCTTTCTATTAACGGCGCTATTTTTCATGTTCACGAAATAACGTCGGGTAAATTCTTTTCTCCTGATAAAAACGATGGTTGCACCTGCTGCATTGGATTGTTTGTGCCTGATGTCGATTTTGTAATGCGACAGGCAATAAATGCCGGTGCCATTGAAATAAGCCCGGCTAAGGATTACGAATACGGATACAGACAAGGAATGATCAAAGATCCTTATGGGCATTATTGGCAAATACAAAAGAGAATATAGCAAGACGAGTAATACACTACGGGCAACATGAGCTTACCAAATGCAGCGTTATTTTCCATCATTTATTGAAGTCTTCCCATTGGTGCAGTTCTTTAATATTTCTAATACCTGCACTTCTTCTTATTTCCTTTCACATAATAATTTTTATAATTCTTCGCTTTCGGATCCATACATCCTTCAAGCTCTAACAACTTTATGTTGCGGAAATCAATTGGCTGGCTTTCGGCCTGGAAGGCTATATGTCCTTCCTTCAAAGGCGTATTGGCCTTACTTATCCAAAATGCAGAATCAGTAATATCTGCACTGGTCCAATCAAGCGATTGGCTGACAAAACCTCCACCTATCTCCGCATTTGTATAAGTAAGCACACTATCCCCATTAATGATATGCCTTACAAGTGAATCACCATATACCTCTACCACAACATTCACCCACTGATCACCCACAAATTTATTTGAGGAGGAATTAATACAATGATCCTGCATCAGGATACCATTGATATGTACCTGTGTGCCGGGTGTGCAAAGATTACCGGTAGTGCTCTGGCCACTGCGGCTGCCTTCCAGGAATTGTGTTTCTAAAGAGACTGGGAAGGCCTGGCTGATATTCATGCTTGCGGCAGACTGAGAATGTAGCATGACTCCGCTGTTCTTATGAGCCCACTCCGGCGCATCGCTAAGGCTATTCCCTGTAAACCTGTATTGAAAACTAAGTTTATAGTAAGAATAAGAAGTCTGGGAATATATATGGCCGAACTTATTGCTAAAACTGTCATAATCGTTATATACAACACGTAGCATACTGTCTTCCCACCTGAAGGTATTTTTATAATTATCGTTCAGAGCATGTCCTGTGATTTTTACATCCCAGCCCGACAAATCTTTGTTATTGAAAAGAGGAATCCAGGCTTCAGTATTATTCTCGTCTTTTACAGGGTTGCCAGAACACGAGGTAAGCAGAACAAAGACACTGAAAATGCCGATTATCTTCCCGAACAATGCTATCATAAGGAACAATTTACTATTTGATTTTTAAAGATCGGGTGGATGCCCGGCAAAATTTCAAAAGGGGCGGCCAGTTTTTTTATTTGCTAACTTGCGTCAATGAAAAACAGCATAAGTCCATTTCCCTGCACCATAATACTGATTCTCGTTAGCATACTTTCATCTTTTCTCAATAATACCTCTGCCCAGGATAGTAAACCCTACGTCCGCATAGCTAAAATTATAGTTGATAGCGCTCAACTGGATAATTATAAAGCTGCCCTTAAAGAACACGCTGAAGCTGCTGTTAAAAAAGAACCGGGGGTGTTTACTTTATATGCAGTATATGACAAAGAGCAGCCAACCAATGTAACAGTATTTGAGATTTATGCGAGTGTGCCAGCTTATCAATCTCATATTCAAACACCACATTTCATAAAATACAAATCTACTGTGCAGAACATGGTCAAATCGCTTGTACTTACAGATGTGATTCCAATTGCGCTTGAAACTAAGCCGAAGTAATAATCTTGTAACAGGAAATATGAGCAAAGACATAATAAAAAAGTGGTATTACATAAATAATTGGTTCGTATCAAATCCCGAAAAGGTATACGGCCAGGATTTTTATAGCCGCCAACCTTTTGCTGCCGGACAATTGGCAACTCCAAATG
>JBAVMD010000837.1:0-6361 GCA_049689695.1 Chitinophagaceae bacterium
CGAGTAGGTTTTTTTCTTCCTACTAGCCATTCCCTACTTACTACTTGCTATTCATCCGTAACACACCCCTCCGCTGCATTCCTCACCGTTCTGGCGTATTTATATAAAACTCCTTTTTTTACTTTCAATTCGGGTTGCTGCCAGGCTTGCCTGCGTAAGGCGATCTCCTCTTCCGGAAGATTAAGCATGATGCTGTTAGTAGCAGCATCAATGGTAATGGGATCGCCATCTTTTACCAGGGCGATCAATCCTCCGTCGAACGCTTCAGGCGTAATATGCCCAACCACAAAACCATGCGTACCTCCGCTGAACCTTCCATCTGTAATGAGTGCAACATTTTTTCCCAGGCCTGCACCTATGATTGCAGAAGTTGGCTTCAGCATTTCAGGCATGCCGGGTGCACCTTTAGGACCAACATATCTTATCACTACTACATCGCCTGCCTTAACGCGTCCATTCTGTATGCCGGCTATCAATTCAAATTCTCCATCGAACACTTTCGCAGGGCCTTCGAATTTTTCGCCTTCCTTGCCGCTTATCTTAGCTACGCTTCCCAACTCTGCAAGATTGCCGTATAGTATTTGCAGATGGCCACTCGATTTTACCGGCTTCTCTACAGGAAGAATTATTTTTTGCTCATCAAAATCGAGATCAACAATTGTTGATGCATTTTCTGCAATCGTTTTTCCTGTTACGGTAAGACAATCACCATGCAGGAAGCCTTGTTGCAACAGGTATTTCATTACAGCAGGCAGTCCGCCATGTTTATGCAGGTCCTGCATAAGATATTTTCCGCTCGGCTTGAAATCAGCAAGCACAGGTACTTTATTGCTGATGCGCTGGAAATCGTCCTGAGTAATCGAAACATCAACGCTTTTTGCCATTGCAATCAGGTGAATCACTGCATTGGTACTGCCGCCTAAAACAATCACAGCGGTGATGGCATTTTCAAAAGCCTTCTTCGTCATAATATCGCGAGGCTTGATATCTTTTTCAAGCAGCAGGCGAATTGCTTTACCTGCGGCTATGCATTCCTGTTGCTTTTCTTCACTCAATGCAGGATTGGAAGACGAATACGGGAGGCTCATGCCGAGCGCTTCAATAGCAGCAGCCATCGTGTTGGCAGTGTACATGCCACCGCAGGCGCCGGCGCCCGGACAGGAACCTTTTACAATGCATTTGAAATCTTCATCGTCAATAAGCCCTGCTATTTTTTTACCCAATGCTTCAAAAGCTGAAACGATGTTCAGGTCTTCTCCTTTATAATGGCCGGCAGCAATGGTACCGCCATACACCATTAAAGCCGGGCGGTTCAACCTGCCCATAGCAATGAGAGAGCCGGGCATATTCTTGTCGCATCCGGGAAGCGCGATCAACCCATCATAGAACTGTGCGCCGCAAACGGCTTCGATGGAGTCTGCGATAATATCGCGGCTCACCAATGAATACCGCATACCTTCCGTTCCATTGCTGATGCCATCGCTTACACCGATGGTGTTGAATATTAAACCAACCAAATCATTGTCCCATACACCTTGTTTTACCAATTTGGCAAGATCGTTCAGGTGCATGTTGCAGGTATTGCCATCGTATCCCATGCTCACAATGCCTACCTGCGGCTTTTTCAGATCTTCATCTGTAAGGCCAATGCCATAAAGCATGGCCTGGGCCGCTGGCTGCGTAACATCTTGCGTGATGATCCTGCTGTACTTGTTCAATTCCATTTATGCTACTTCTAATGATTGCAGTGATTGTTCCCTTACCAATTTCAGGTAAGCGCGTTGTAAGCGCTTACCAATAGATTCATTCCAATTTTTCCCAAAGCTCCTGTCGTTTACAGATGCAATACCCACGATCTCGGCGCCGGTGCCGCAATAAAATGCACTGTCCGCTGCAAACAGATCTTCAGCATGGTATCTTCCTTCTTCACAGGGAATGTTTAACTCTTCGCAGAGCTCCATTACCGTTGCACGCGTAATGCCGCGGAGAATATGTCCTGTTGCAGGCGTATAAAGTCTTCCATCTTTTTCAAAGAAGAGATTTGCGCCCGGACCTTCGGCAAGAAAACCTTCATGGTCAAGCAGCAACGCTTCATCGTATCCTTTTTTCTTTGCTTCAGTTGTTGCCAGTATCGAGTTTACATAATGTCCGGAAGCTTTTGCTTCTACATGCAGTGAGCGCGGATGCGGGCGGCAGTAAGATGAAAGATACAGGCGTACTAATTTTTCTCCCAGGTAAGCGCTCCATTCCCAGGCTGCTATTGCCAGAAAAGATTGCGGTGAAACGGTGAGCGACATATTGGGGCTGCAAAACACCAATGGCCTGATGTACGCTTCTGCAAGATTGTTACGCTCCAGCACTTCGTAGGTGATAGCGGTCAGTTCATCTGCCGTATATTCAAACGGAATGTGCATCAGCTCACAAGACCTTATCAATCTGTCATAATGTTCTTTGGCTTTGAAAATGCGTGGGCCGTCGGCGGTTTGATAGGAACGTATCCCTTCAAACACGCCATAACCGTAATGAAGCGTCTGCGTATACAGGTTAGCGTGTGCTTCGGTGGCTTTCTGCATGCTGCCGTTGTAGAAGAGAATAGTGTTTTCGTTGTAATACATAGTATTTGGTTTAACAGGCGAAAAAAAAGCGGCCCGCCCTGTGGGAGGCGGACCGCTGTATGTTATTTTTTTATTTCGTTACATGCAACTTCAACCTCCATGAAGAACCGGAATAATAATCACCACCACAATAATAATTGCAGTAAAAGCCTTGATGATGATGTTAGTTCCGCGATTCAACATGAAGTGGATGTTGTACTACGAATATAGCGCCGCCTGTTATAAAAAACAAAGAACTTTTTGCAAAAATTTGCAGTTTGTGGTTTAAAGTTTATCCCGATAACTATTGGGATGTGGTTAGCCGCCGCAGATGATGCGGTTGAATGAAATTCTGCAACCAACTTGAAACCTTAAACCTCAAACTTTAAACTTTAATGCAGCAAGCAGTCGTTAAATGATCGTTGATTTCCTTAATTCAATATTCTCCTTATTAATTCCGCCAGGGATTTTGTCCGATACATAATCGCTGATCAGTTCTCCTATCGTTGATGTGAAATAAAAGTTTACTGGATCGATGTCTTTGCTCACAAAGCCATTCGACAATGTCCATTGCACAGCATCGCGCACATGCGCAGCTTCATCCTGCATACCGAAATATTCCAGCAACATTGCTGCGGAAAGTATGGCGCCCAGCGGATTGGCAATGTCTTTGCCGGCTGCCTGCGGGTACGATCCGTGAATAGGCTCAAACATGGCAGAACCGCTTCCGATAGAAGCTGAAGGCAGCAAGCCTAATGAACCTGTGATCACGCTGGCCTCATCGCTGAGAATATCGCCAAACATATTTTCAGTAAGAATTACATCAAATTGTTTGGGATTGAGTATAAGCTGCATGGCTGCATTGTCAACAAAAAGAAAATCAACAGTAACATCAGCATATTGAGGAGCAATTTCTTTCACCACCTTACGCCACAGCCTGGATGTTTCCAGCACATTCGCTTTATCAATCAGCGTAAGCTTTTTCTTTCTTTGCTGAGCCTGGCGAAAAGCAAGGTGCGCAATGCGCTCCACTTCGTGTACGCTGTATATGCAGAGATCAGAAGCTTCTGTCTGATCTTCATTCAATTCTTTTTTTCCGAAATAAATACCACCGGTCAATTCCCGGTAAATAACAAAGTCAACATCCTGCAGGTTCTTTGTTTTTAAAGGCGATAAGAAATTCAGGGATGGATAAGTTGTAACAGGTCGGATGTTGGCAAACAGTTGCAATGTTTTACGAAGCTTCAGCAAGCCCTGCTCAGGCCTTATCTTGGCGGATGGATCATTGTCGTATTTCGGATGGCCGATTGCGCCAAAAAGAATAGCATCGCTGTGCAAACATGTTTCGATCGTAGCATCGGGCAAAGGATTGCCGGTTTTATCTATGGCATCCGCACCCATCAGGCAATATTTGTAATGAAAACTGTGCGCATACCTGCGTGCGATGGCATCCAGTACTTTGATCGCCTGCTGGGTCACTTCGGGGCCAATTCCATCTCCGGGTATCACTGCAATGTTCTTTTCCATAATTTTTTTATTCAGAGGTTAATTAGTCGTCTGGCCATTTTGATCTAAGGTTAGTCGCCTATAAGCAAATGGCCTGACGACTATGCTCGCTAGCCTGACGACTACCCTCGCGCTTGTTCAAAAGTTTCAATCTCACTCACAAGGCTTAATAAATAATCTATATCATCATACCCGTTCAGAAGACAGGTTTTTTTATAAGAACTGATGTCGAAGCTTTCCTGCTCGCCTGTTGACAAAATGCGGATCGTTTGCTGTTCAAGGTTTACTTCAAGCTCTGCTTTTGCATCCGCTTGCACCACTTGGAAAATGCGCTGCAAAAAAGCATCGCTTACTCTTACCGGCAACAGGAAATTGTTCAATGCATTGTTGCTGAAGATGTCGGCAAAAAAACTGCTCACCACTACATCAAAGCCATAATCTTTAATTGCCCAGGCAGCATGCTCGCGGCTGGAGCCACAGCCAAAATTCTTTCCAGCAACCAGTATGCGACCTGAGTAAGCAGGAATGTTCAGCACAAAATCTGCGCGTGGCTGATTTTCATCATCATTCAGGTAACGCCAGTCGCGAAACAGGTTTTTACCAAAACCATCCCTGCTGGTTGCTTTGAGAAACCTGGCCGGAATGATCTGGTCTGTGTCAACATTCTCCGCGGTGAGCGGAACTGTTGTGCTGGTGATGGTGGTTATGGCTTTGCTCATATATTAATTAGCAAATTTGAAAATTCGAAAATGTGAAAATGAACTTCGTGAATTAATGATTTTATTAATTGCGCAATTGAGCCATTTTCATATTTTCAAATTCATAAGTATTCCCTCACATCCGCAACCTCTCCCGTAATCGCTGCTAATGCCGCGGTCAGCGGGCTCGCAAGAAACGTTCTTGCATTCGGCCCCTGCCTTCCTTCGAAATTGCGATTAGAAGTAGAGATGCAATATTTTCCCGCAGGTATTTTGTCTTCATTCATACCAAGACACGCAGAGCAACCCGGCTGCCTCAGTTGAAACCCTGCTGCTTCAAAAATTTTATCTATACCTTCGGCCTTTGCTTGTTTTTCTACCTGTCGGCTTCCGGGAACAACCCATACTTCCACTTCATCTGCTTTTTTTCTGCCTTTCACAAAAGCGGCCACGGTACGCAGGTCTTCTATCCTGGAGTTGGTGCAACTGCCGATGAAAACATAATCCACTTTCTTTCCTTTCATTTTGGCGCCGGGCTGTAATCCCATGTATTGAAGCGAACGCAGGAAAGAATTTTTTTCCTGTTCATCCATTTCCGATTCAGAAGGAATAACGCCCGTTACACTCACACCCATTCCCGGGTTGGTCCCGTAAGTGATCATCGGTTCTATGTCGCCGGCATTGATATTAATTTCTTTATCGAACACGGCACCCTCGTCAGAGAATAATTGTTTCCACTCTGCGAGTTTCTGTTCCCACTGTGATTGCCCGGGTGCGAACAATCTTCCCTTCATGTATTCGAAAGTTTTTTCATCAGGAGCTATCATTCCGCCTCTCGCACCCATCTCGATGCTCATATTGCAAATGGTCATGCGCGCTTCCATAGAAAGTGCCCGGATGGCTTCGCCTGCATATTCTACAAAATATCCCGTAGCGCCACTGGCCGATATCTGTGCGATGATGTAAAGAATGATGTCTTTAGAAAGCACGCCTTTATTTAACGAGCCTTCGATGTTGATGCGCATGAGCTTAGGCTTGGTTTGCAACAGGCATTGCGTAGCCATTACCATTTCTACTTCACTGGTACCAATGCCGAATGCAATGGAACCGAATGCACCATGCGTAGATGTATGACTGTCGCCGCAAACAATGGTCATGCCCGGCTGGGTAAAGCCAAGCTCGGGGCCTATAACATGCACAATGCCCTGGAACGGATGTCCAAGGCCATACAATTCAATCTGGTGAGCTGCGCAATTTTCTTTCAGTTTTTCTACCTGCACTCTCGACAATTCGTCTTTGATGGGAAGGTGCTGGTTAATAGTAGGCACGTTGTGGTCCGCGGTGGCAACCACCTGTTGCGGACGAAGTACTTTCAGGCCTCTTTTATTGAGCCCATTGAATGCCTGCGGGCTTGTTACTTCGTGAATAAAGTGTTTATCGATATACAGCACAGAAGGGCCGCCTTCTATCTGCTTCACTACATGCTTCTCCCAGATCTTATCGAATAATGTTTTAACCATTTCAAAATTTCATTGTCATTGATTTAAAAGCGCGGTGCAGAAG
>JBAVMD010000838.1:0-2130 GCA_049689695.1 Chitinophagaceae bacterium
AGCCTGACCTGGTGATCTACCTGCATTCGCCTGTGAGCAGGCTGCAGGAAAATATCAGGAAAAGAAAACGTCCGTATGAGCAGAACATTCCTGATGAATATTTGTTCAACATTCAGCAGACGTATACCAACTACATTCGCCAGCAAAATGTAAAGACACTTTTTATTGATGCGGCCAATGCAGATTTTTTGGGGAATGAACAGCATTTCCAGGTTGTGCTGGATGCCTTAGACCGTGAATATGAGGAGGGACAACATTATTTTACGTTGCCGTGAGTTGGAGTTAGAGGTTGGTGAGTTATTGATGGTAAAAGCGGGGGAACACAGATTATCAGGATCTGTTAGGATTGGTTAGGATATGTTCCCGAAATTTTGAGGTGTTATTTAATCGCAGCAACTAATCTTAAAAAATCATAACCGATCCTGATAATCCGCGTTCCCTTGCTTGCTTGAATGCTTTTCACATTTCACTTTTGACTAAATGACCCAATGACTAATTGACCAATGACTGAATCACCGCAAAAAAAAGATCCATTTCACGCCCTTCGATACCCTGAGTTCAGGAACTATATCATTTCCCGTTTCTTCTTCATCCTTGTACTGAACATGCAGGCTACCCTGATCAGTTGGAAGGTATACGATCTCACTAAAGATCCATTTAGCATTGGACTGATAGGATTGGTTGAATTTGTGCCGGCCTTTTTCATGGCATTTTATTCAGGACATGTAATAGATAAAAGCGACAAGCGCAATTTGTTGTTCCGAAGTGTGATAGGCAACCTTGTTCTCACCGGCATACTTTGTTTTTTTACTACTGATTATGCAGTGTCTGCATTTCCGCAGGCTTGGCTACTATTGTCAATTTACTTTGTTGTGTTTGGAATAGGCATCCTACGTTCTTTCAGCGGACCTACTTCGTTTGCGTTGGTAAGCCAACTGGTGCCAAAAAACCTGCTGGCCAATGCAACTATCTGGCACAGCGGCTCGTGGCAGGTGGGCGCAGTTACCGGTCCCGCGCTTGCAGGAATCCTGTATGCATCTATCGGCATCACTTACACTTTTTACCTGATGCTGTTGCTGATGAGCATTGCTGTAGCAGGTTTGCTGTTCATTAAACCCAAGCCCTTCCTTGGAGAAAGGCGGCAGGAAAAGATCATTGAAAGTATCCGTCAGGGATTCCGGTTTGTCTGGCGTACCAGGGAAGTGCTTGGCGCACTGAGCCTCGACCTGTTTGCTGTTTTGTTTGGAGGCGCTACTGCGTTGCTGCCGGTTTTTGCAGACCAGATCTTAAAAGTAGGCCCTCAGGGATTGGGCATGCTTCGTTCTGCACCGGCCCTTGGTTCGGTATTGGTATTGGTGCTGCTTACTTTCAGGCCGTTGCACAAAAACCAGGGAAGACTAATGCTGTTGTGTGTTGCCGGCTTCGGCCTTTGCATTATTACGTTTGGATTGTCTGATATTTTCTGGCTGTCGCTTATAGCGCTTTTCTTTTCCGGTTTGCTGGATGGCATCAGCGTGATTGTTCGCTCTACGATCCTTCAATTAAAAACACCTGATGAAATGCGCGGGAGAGTGGCTGCGCTTAATAGCATCTTCATTATGTCGAGTAATGAACTTGGCGCTTTTGAGAGCGGGCTTGCGGCAAGATTGCTGGGGACTGTTCCTGCAGTTGTATTTGGCGGAGGTATGACGCTTGCGGTTGTGATATATACATGGATCAAGGCGCCTACGTTGAGGAAATTACAGTATTAGATTATTGTATACATTCGCGCTGAATTCCGGTACCTGTTGTAAAATATGAGAACCCCTACCCGCTTAAGAAAATTTTCTTTTCTTCTACTGTTGATGTTGTGGCTTTCCCCGCCGGTAACAGCTCAGCAACCTTCAAACCATTCTATCGACTCTCTCATAAGCCGCATTCCGGCGATGATCCGCAGTGATGAGCAGGCAGCACGGAAAATGATCGATGAGCTTTGGCAGAGATCAAAGCAATACGATCATCAGCACGGCATCATTCAAACGGTGTTTTTTAAGGTGTGGCTGAGCTACAGGCATAATCCACCAGATGTTGTGATCAATAGTATAGACAGCGCCCTGCGTACTATTAAAGGCATTGAGACCGATACTGCGT
>JBAVMD010000839.1:0-6061 GCA_049689695.1 Chitinophagaceae bacterium
CCTGTATGTTGCACTGTCTTCATCTGTATCAAAAAAATCTATTTTTGAAAATGTTCCTGTAACAGGAACAATAAAGGAATGTTCCGCCAGATCTTTTTCCTTCCATTGAAGCTTTGGATAGTTGGTAAAATTAAATGAGCTGAAAAAATCTGTTACACCATCGGTGCTGCTGTCTGCTTTATTACAGATCACCATTAAAGTATAAATTCTGTTGCCACGGTTCACCATCAAAGCATTGAGCCATAAATTCTCTTTCAGCGATGCCTTCACCCGCTTTGCATGAAATCCCTGGAACAATGTATCGGATTGGCTTAAGCTATGCATTTCAATATTCTCCTTCAGGCGTTCAACAGCGCTTGCGAAATAGGCAGAATCATCAGGAACAGCAAACCCGGGGTTTGTTGTAACAACTGTAAGTCCGTAATAAGAGCCTTTATTATTGTCCATGCTGTTGAACTGCACTGAACGTATCGAGCTGTCCGCAACAGCGAGGGGTACCATCTTTGGCTGCTCGGGAAATGAAATGCTGAAGAAATAATCATTGAACGTATGCGTTTCCCATGCCTGAGAAGACATGTCCTCTATCTTAAAAGCATCAAAAAAATCTACTGATTCTTTACCCGAAAGCTCTTCCAGCTTTGGCGCCCCAAAGCCTACAAGATAAACACGCTTGTCTTTGGCAAGCGCCTGCACACGCACATGCATATTCTCGGCTGCCTGTTTATAAACAAAGTCTATTCCTTCAAAGCCATCTTTATTGAATCGCTTGCTGCTGATGGCCTTTCCTTTTGAAGAGGTCATGGTATTTGCGCACATTGCCTGCAAGATGCTATCTGCATTATGCGTATTCACATTAATAGCAGGGATTACAAAAGCGGCGTAATACAGCTTCATGCTGGTGAGGTCCATATACATGTTCATCTTCATGCCGCCATTGAGCATAGACATAGGACTGGGCTTTCCCGGCATGCGTATGCTGTAACCAAGCTTAGGCTCTTTTACTTCGATCCATTTATTTATTTGCACCGCCTTAATAGCGTAGTCATTTGCATGCGTGCGGGAAGTTGTAAAAACAGGTTCTACGGTGTAGCCTTTTTTGCGCAGCAATTCGATCATACCTTTCTCTCCGGGCAAATGAGCGGTACCTACCGCCACCACAAAACTCTTTGCACGGATAAGGCTGTCCATTTTAGAAACCATGAGATGGTTACGCGCCGTGAGCAGCTTGTTCTCAGTATCATCCGGCAGGTACGACATCAACTCATGAATTGATTTCAGGTCTTCACGTATATACAGTTGCACCAGCCGCTCGATCAGGCTCTTTTCTTTTTTCAGTCCTTTTATGATCGCCTTAGCATTGAACTCTCCACGGATATCATCGAGCATCTTCATCTGGTCAGCAGCTTTTTCAAGCCCTACTATTTCTTTTCCCTGATTTCTTGCCACACCAAACAGGTATGCATCCACGAAAGTGGGCATATCGTCGGCCCGGGGCGCCGGTTTGCTCAGGTGATCTTTCAGCATATAAGCATCTTTCAACGTAAGGCCGTCTGCATCTATACCAAGATCTTTTTTAAGCTTACGCCTTAATTGATCGAAATCATCTTTTTTTAAATGCTTCTTGAGCAGCTTGTCCTGCATGGCTTCATCTTCATTTGCCATTAATGCAGATACCACGCTATCAGGATGTATTTCCATCGCAAACCCATCTACCCGCTGTAAAAAGCTGTAAAGGGAATCGCTGAAATTAAAAACACGCTTGTCCTGCAGATGAATGGTACCGAAAAGAAAAGATGGCTTCAGCAAACTATTGCCTGTTACTTTCCACAGAAGAGCATTGTCTGGTTGCTTATTTTGCGCCTGTAATGGCAGCGAAAAAATAGCGGACACAAGGGTTAAAATGAATAGCAATGCACGGGTTCTGACAGTCCAGGGGTTCATTTGAGCCTTAAATTTTAACTTTAAACGGAAGTAACAGCTTTTTCAATATAAATCTTTTATATGCCGGTGATTTTACCAGTTAATAACATTTCTCCGCAGTTTGGCCAGAACTGTTTTATAGCGCCCAATGCCACGATCGTTGGGGATGTAGTCATGGGAGATGATTGCAGCGTTTGGTTCAATGCGGTGCTGAGGGGCGATGTGAACTACATCCGTATCGGGAACAAGGTGAACATCCAGGACGGGGCGGTGATCCATTGCACTTTTCAGCGTACACAGGCCATTATCGGGAATAATGTTTCCATTGGGCACAATGCTATTGTGCATGGATGCACTGTTCATGATGACGTACTGATAGGGATGGGCGCAATTGTAATGGACAATGCTATTGTAGAAAGCAATACCATCATTGCAGCCGGCGCGGTGGTGTTAGAGGGAACGCATTGTGAATCAAACAGTATTTATGCAGGTGTGCCCGCTAAAAAGGTAAAGGATATTTCGAAGGACCTCATCAGCGGGGAGATCAACCGCATTGCGAATAATTATGTACGTTATTCGGGGTGGTTTAGGGACGTGAAGGAGGGTGAGTTGTGAGCCACGAGCCACGAGCTGCGAGCTTTGAGCAATTCTTTAGCGGTAACTATTTAATAGCCAATCTGTAGCTTCAACCTGCTCTAAGCTCGCAGCTAACAGCTCGCAGCTCATAGCAGCCCCTTCTACGGCTTTCCGCAAATGGGACGTATTATTCCTTGCAAACCTCACATACTATTTATAGTTTTAAAGGCGTTTATTACGAAAGGTCCACCCATGAAACCCAGGTTTGCATGAGTCCTTTAGAAAAATTGCCCTCATGAAATCGATTCGCCATATTGTAATTCTTTCAGCCTGCCTTTTGATACTGATCACCGGCTCTTCCTGTAATTTATTCCGAAACTTATTTGGTCCTAAATACGGATGTCCCAGCAACGGCAAGAATATAGGAGCTGAACGCATACTTAGTGGCGAGAAGGTTCCTAAGGCCAAAAAGTTTAAAGCCTGATACAACTGAGTTTTTTTAGTGACCCGTACCATATTGTTAACCCAAATCCCTTCACTATGAGCCTAACTTTACGTACCGACTTTGGCTGTACAGAAGCCATTATCGATGATGATTGCGGGCTGAAAAGGTTTTATGAAGTAGCCAACATTTTATCTGACGATCTCGACATCAAGTTCATCACCAAGATGGATGATTTCGATTCACTCATGTGGGACTTCAACTACAAAGGCCACACGCTTACACTTCACTACAACATTTACACCGGCATCTCCATTTACCCGCGCAAATTTCGCGAAGCGGTGAAAAGAGATAATGAAGCTGTTGTGGAAGTAGCAAGGTTCCTGGAGAATAAGCTGATGATTAATACCGCGAAGAAGTATATGTCGTAATTATACTTTGGGTCATTAAGTCATTAGGTCATTGAGTCATTCAGAGTGACTTGTTGACTTACTGACTTAATGACCAAACCGAATAAAAACTCAGTATGTCTTCTCTTCGATGGTATCAAAAATATTACAGTAGCTGAAGTAACGCTCTGCAGGAATCCGGCCCTCTTCAAGGGCTTTTTTTATGGCGCAGCCCGGCTCTTCAAGATGAAGGCAGTTATTGAACTGGCAATCCTGCAGCAACGCTCTCATCTCCGGGAAATAGTGGGATAGCTCCTGTTTGCTGATGTCTACCAGGCCAAACTCACGCATGCCCGGCGTATCTATCACCTGCCCGCCAAATGGCAGGTCAAACATTTCTGCAAATGTGGTTGTATGAATGCCCTTGCCGCTCCACCCGCTTACATGCTGCGTTTTCAGGTTGAGCTCTGGCAGCAAATAATTTATGAATGATGATTTTCCTACGCCGCTATGCCCGCTCAGCAAAGTGATCTTATCGCGCAGCAATGCTTTTACCTGCTCAAGACCTGTATTATCACGCGTGCTGCACAACAATACCCTATAACCTATGCTCTCATACATCTCCTTCCAATCCTCAAAACGCTGCATTTCTTTTTTGCGGTAAAGGTCCGCCTTATTGAACAGGATAATTGCCGGTATATGATAAGCTTCGCAGGCCACAAGAAAACGGTCAATGAATCCCTGTGAAGTACGCGGCTCTTTTAAGGTGGCTACCAGCAACGACTGATCGAGGTTCGCGGCTACAATATGATGCTGGTGCTTTCCGCGAGGCGATTGGCGGTTGATGTAATTCCTCCGGTCATGCATTTCCGTTATAATGGCCGTGTTGCCCTCATGCGCTTCCATTTCTATTTCTACTTCATCGCCTACAGCAACCGGGTTGGTAGAAGTGATATCATCAATTTTAAAAATGCCTTTGATACGGGCATTGAATACATTCCCTTCCGCATCTTTTACGGAATACCAGCTGCCGGTTGATTTATAAACAATGCCTCTCATATTATGGAAACTTACGGAACGCTGTCATTCTTAAAAACACTTCTAAAAAGATCAGGACTGCTGCCGCTATCGCAAACGGCCAGAACTTCTCTGTGTATTGCCGCAAGGTAGTTACTTCAATTCTTGATTTTTCCAGTTTATCTATCTCACTGTAAACATTTATCAGGCCTTCATTATCTTTTGCGCGAAAATATTTACCGCCGGTTTCATCAGCTATCTGCTTCAGCAGCTTTTCATCGATGTTTACTTTCTCCCGCTGCATCACTATGCCCCCCAGGCCCTGTACCGGAACAGGAGCATATCCTTCCGTTCCCACACCGATGGTATACACACGCACGCCGGTAGCCTTTGCTATTTCTTTGGCAGTATTTGGATCAATCAGTCCGCCGTTGTTTTCTCCGTCAGTAAGCAGTATCACTACTTTGCTTTTAGAGGCGGATGAACGCAAGCGGTCAACACTGGTTGCAAGCCCGGAGCCTATGGCAGTACCGTCTTCCAGCAATCCGCTGCGGATGTTGTATATCTGTGTTTTCAGCACGTTCTTATCCGTAGTAACAGGTGTAAGCGTAAAGCTTTCGCCAGAAAATATTACAAGCCCGATGCGATCTGTAGGCCGGCTGTCAACAAAATTGGCAGCTACGCTTTTTGCCGCTTCCATGCGGTTGGGCGAAAGGTCTTGCGCCAGCATACTTCCGCTTACATCAATGCACAACACAATATCCACACCTTCGCCTGATACCATTTGTTCATCATTTCTTTTTTGCGGACGCGCAAGCGCAACCACCAGGCAAGTGAGCGCCAGCATGCGCAAAACAAATGGCAAATGCCGCAAGCTGGTTTTCCACGAAGACAATGATGAAAGCGTAGCTGTGGTAGACACCATTATCGAGGCCTGCTTTTTACGATGACTGCCTATATACCATAATACGAGTATAGGCACTAATCCCAGCAGCATCAACTGGTATGGCTGCGCAAATTCGATATCGGAAAACCAATCGTACAGCATGATCTTATGCAGCAGGCCTTGACGCCTCTAACCGCGTAATTGAATTTTTAATGATGTTGAATGTTTCTTCCTGTTCTGCAGGAGATGGCGTATACTTTGCAAATTTTACAAAATCGGCCATCCGCAATGCCTGCGCAAGCATGGTAAACTCCTGGTCTCCCAGCCGCATCTGGCGCAATTGTAAAATCAATTCTTCATTTGTTTTTTCAAGACTCGAAAAACCAAATTTCCTGAAAATATACCAACGCAGAACATCGTTCAGGCGGGTGTAATACTGTTTCACTTCGCCTTTTTCAGCCAACTGTAATTTCCTGAACTCTTCAAGGTTTTGCATGGCTTCTTCAAATGGCGAAAGCTTTGAAACAGGCTGCGCACGCGGCTGTTCGGGCTTTTTCTTTTTCCGGAGGAAATAAATAATGATGGCGAGCAGCAACAGCGCACCTGCCCCAATGATCCATGGCAGGTAAGGGTTGTCAGGATTTTTAACTTCGATAATATCTTTTATGTCATTATAATCTTTCGCGGTATCAGAAGGCAGATAAGTTACATTGATCGAGATGGTGTCTGTGCGTATTCTTTTCTTTCCTGCTTCCAGCAGAAATGCAGGAATTTTCCAGGTGCCTGAATCAAAGCTGGTGATGATCAGCTGCTGGCGGTATAGTTTAGTAT